>JAYTSB010000272.1:0-2013 GCA_043745825.1 Actinomycetota bacterium
GGGCGCAACGGGGCGCAGCTACAGCGACCATGACACCATCGTCGCCAGCATTCGCAACAAGCTGTTCGCACTACCGGACAGCACCATCGTGCACACCGGCCACGGCGACAGTACCACCATCGGCGCCGAAGCCGCCGCCCTCGGCCGCTGACCCCGCTTCGTTCGACCTCGACAGCACGGACCGCGACAGCACGGACCGGCTCACACCGGTCGATCGGTGCTGTCGCGTTAATGCACCCGGGCGCGTTTCCAAGCCCGACAGCCCGGACCGGCTCACACCAGTCGATCGGTGCTGTGGGCCGCAGGATGATCAAACAGAAGGTGGTCGGCCGGCGTCGGCACCGTGGCGGGCGCGCAGCTCGACCTTCAGCACCTTGCCGCTGGCGTTCATCGGCAGTGACTCGACGATCTCCACGTAGCGCGGGGCTTTGAAGTTGGCCATGTTTTCGCGACTCCAGGCGATGACCTCCTCCGGCACAACTCTGGCGCCAGAGCGGGGCACGATGTACGCCTTGCCGACCTCGCCCAGGCGATGGTCGGGCACGCCGACCACGGCCACCTGGCTCACGCCCGGGTAGCTGCTGAGGGCGTTCTCGATCTCGGCCGGGTAGGCGTTGAAACCACCGACGATGAACATGTCCTTCTTGCGGTCGGTGATTCGTACGTTGCCCTGGGCGTCCTGCACGGCGATGTCGCCCGTGGCGAGCCAGCCGTCCGGGTCGATGGCCTCCGCCGTGGCCTCCGGGTTGGCGAAGTAGCCGGCCATCACGTTGTAACCCCTGGCCCAGATCTCGCCCGGTTGGCCGATCTCGACGTCGTTGCCCTGGTCGTCGACAAGGCGGACCTGGACATCGGGGATCGCTCGACCGGAGGTGTGCGCAATGGTCTCGTCGGGATCGTCGTGGCGGCACATCGTGACGATTCCGGTGGTTTCCGTGAGGCCGTAACCGGTGACGACGGTCTCGAACTGCAGGTCCTCGCGCATTCGCCGCACCAGTTCCACGGACACGGGTGCTGCGCCGGTGACGGCGAGGCGGAGCGAGGACAGGTCGTATTCGGTGCGTTGGGGGTGGTCAAGGATCGTCTGGTAGATCGACGGTGGCCCCGGCAGCATCGAGATGCGCTCCTCGGGGATGCGCTGCATCACGGCAGGCACGTCGAACACGGGCTGGGGTATCACCGTGGCACCCTTGATCAGACAGGCGATGATGCCGGACTTGAGTCCGAAGGTGTGGAAGAACGGGTTGACGATGAGGTAACGGTCGCCGGCGCGCAGGCCCACGACGGTGGCCCAGGCGTCGAATGCGCGCACCGTGGCGCCGTGGAGGATCATCGCCCCCTTGGGTTTGCCGGTGGTGCCGCTCGTGAACATGATGTCGCTGATGTCGTCAGGCTGCACAGCAGCGCTGCGGGCCACGACCGCGGCCTGCTCCACCGTGTCGCCGGTGGCGACGAAGTCGTCCCACGCGATGCAGCCGGCGGGCACTGACCCCGAGATCACGACCGTCTGCTCCAGCGTGTCGACGGTGTTGTCACCGGTGAGCAGCGCGGGATAGTCGGTGTCCAGGAAATCGGTGACCGTGAACAACATCCGCACGCCGGCGGTGCGCAACACGTACGCCGCCTCGGGACCTTTGAAACGAGTGTTGAGCGGTACCAGGACGGCGCCGGCACGATAGGCGCCGAGTGCGGCCAACAGCCATTGCCGGCCGTTCGGCGCCCAGATGCAGATCCGCTCGCCGGCTTGGATGCCCGAGCCGATGAAGGCGCGAGCCGTGCGGTCGATCTGCCGGGCGAGGTCCGCGAAGCTCAACCGCACGGCGGTGTCGCCGCTGCCGTCGACGAGGCCCTCGCGATCGCCGAAGAGACGCGCGGCCCGATCGATCACGGCGGGAATGGTGGTGTGCGCCAACGCCACCTCGAAGTTGCCGGAGCCCATTTCTGACACCTCGTCATCCGTCTCCATGGGAGGGCGACTATAACGGCGTCGGCCGAGCAGTCTGCAGCCGCGAG
>JAYTSB010000273.1:0-5586 GCA_043745825.1 Actinomycetota bacterium
CAGCTCGGCGTTGGGGATTCGTTCGGCGAGCTCTTCGGCATCGCCGCGCGGCGTGAGGATGTCTTGGTTGCCCACCAGGATGAGGGTGGGCACCGTGAGCTTGTGCAGCTCGTCGGCGATTGCGTCGTCGGTGGCGAGGATGGCGCGCACCTGAGCAGCGAACGCGTGCGCCGGGCGGCCGAGCGCGAGTGGGCCGAACCAGCCGAGCAGCGGGAAGATGCGCCGGAACGAGCGCGGCCCGATCACCCACCGGGCGGCCTCGCTGGACATCGAGCCCATGCCCAGCTCGGTGGCCTTGGTGGCCCATTCAGCCAGCAGCTCGCGGCGCCACGGATGGTGGCGACACGCTGTGCAGGCCAGCGTCAGCGAACGGACCCGCTCGGGGTGCTTCAGCGCCAACACCTGGCTGATCGCGCCACCCATCGAGGCGCCCACCACGTGCGCTGAGTCGATGCCGGCGTGATCCAGCACCGCCACGGCGTCGTCGGCCATCTGTTCCAGCGAGTAGGTGGTGAATGGCTTGTCGCTGCGGCCGGCACCGCGGTTGTCCAACGCGATGGTGCGGTACCGGGGCGCAAGGGCTATCCGCTGCAGATCCCAGCCGTGCTTGTCGGTGCCGAGGCCCTGGATCAGCAGAACGGGTGGGCCACTGCGGCGGCCCACGGCCTCGTAGTGGAGGCGGATGCCGTCGCTCGCGCGGGCATAGGTCATGTCAGCCCTCCCCGAGCCAGCCGAGTCCGGGCACACCGGTGCGAGTTCCGCCGAGCTCGTCGAGCAGCTCCTGCAGGCGTCGCTGGGCCTGCTCGGCGAGCTCGACTTCGGCCAACGGGCCGCGACGCCGACGCCCGGCGCGCAGTGCTCCGACGATCTCCACCCGGGCCTGGCGGCCGAGGAGCGAGCTGAGCGTGGCGCCGACGTGCACGGGCACGCGCTCGGCGATCGCCGCGGCGACGAGGGCGTGGTCGACGACGCCGGCATGGCGGGGGTTGCCGGTGCCGGCTGCGCCGAGAATCACGAGTTCTCCGGCGCGCAGTGCACCGGCGATCTCTGCCGGCTGGGCGAGCAAACCGCCGACGCGGCTGAGCAGGGGTCCGAACGGCACGATGTCGGGCCGGCCGACGAAGCGGACCGGGCGATCGAGCTCCTCACCGAGGGCGAGGGCCGTGGACACGGGCGTGAGCGCGAAGCGACGAGTGTTCACGATCAGCAGTGCGCCGTGGTGCGGGAGGTGCTGGGCACCGCCGATGCTGACGTCCCAGCGAAGATGGGTGAGCGGGGCGAGGATGCGGATGAAACGGGCATCACGGCCCCACTCGTCCACGGTGGGTCTGGTGGGCGGGGCGTTCAGCGTGGGCGGGGCGTTCAGGGTGGGCAGCGGTTGTGCCGCAGCGCCGGCAACGTGCAAGACCGGGGCAGTTCGGTTGGTGGGCCTGGGCATCACGCCACCCCTTCGCCGGCCAACGAGTGCACGGCACGGGTGACGTGGACCACGGAGGGCCATGCGTACAAACTGTCAATGACCGAGGGGGTCGCCGTTGCCGGGCTGACGCCGAGCAGCGCGTGGGCGCGTCCACCGTCGATCAGGCGACCGCGATGCAGCGTCTCGACGACGTGGTCGGGCACCGGCGCCCCGACGAGAAGGCTGAGTCGACGGATGATGGCCCACTCCGGGCCGATGTTGGGCAGGGGTAGCCGGCCGCCGCGGCGGATGGCTTGCCAGGCCGTGATGGCACCCGGCCCGGTGACGTTCACCGGCTCGGCGAGGCCGACTCGTGCGGCCGCGACGAGAGCCGTGGCGGCGTCGAGGTCGCGAATGACGGCGAACGGTGGATCGGCCAACAGGCTGAACGGCACTGCGGGCAGGCGCAGCAGGCGTCCCAGCGGGCTGGGTACGTGCGGGCCGAGCACCGGAGCCAGGCGTACGGCCCCGATGGTGACGCCGATGCGCGACCCGACAGCGTGCGCGGTCGATTCGATCTGCGCAGCCATCCGCCCGAACTCCGACGTGGGGACGCAGGGTGCGTCCTCGTCGGGGCGGGTCAGGGCGCCGCGACCGCGGCCGTAGATCTCGGCGGCGCTGCGCACCACCACATGGCTCAGTGCAGGGCACTCGGCGACGGCACCGAGGATGGATGTTGCCGCGTCCTGTGTGAGCCGGTGAGCGGTTGCCGTGTTGACCCGGGCATCGGGCTCCCACACAGCGACGTGGATCAGCACGTGCGGGTTGAATGCGGCGACGACGTCGACGACGCGTTGGCGGTCAGCGGGATCGATGCGATGGAAGACAGCCGTGCGGAGGCGCCGGCGAGGCGGGTCCACGTCGATGCCCTCGAGTGACCCGACCCACGGCTCGGCCTCGAGCAGGGAGGCGACCAGCGACCCGAGCTCGCTGCCCATGCCGCTCACCAGAACCCGCTGTCCACGCATCGCCCAGCACGTTATCGGCCCGTGTTCACGGGGGCTGGGTTGAGAAACGGATGATCACCGCCACCGGCGGCGTGGTTCAGCGATCGTCCTGCTTCAGCGCCGTGTCCACGGAGCAGGCCGCAGCAACCACCAGCGACAGGAACGGCTGGGGCAGCTGGGTGTGCATGTGCACGACGTAGTTGTCGGCGGTGGTGAACACAGCCTTGGCGATGCCCTCGAACGTCTTGGTGATGCGGGCCACTTCCTGGCCGTTGTGGTCGTCGATGCGGAAGTTCCAGGCCCGCCAATTCTCGGCGTTGATCGAGCCGAGGGTGTACCCGCCGGCCTCGAGGCTGAAGTGGATCTTGCCGAAGACGTTGTCTTGGACGATCTTGCCGATCTCGGCGCCAGCGGGATCGGAGACGATGACCGTCGACTTGAACACCTTGGCCGGCCGGGTGAGCTGCAGCATCGGCGCGCCGCTGGCGTCGCTGATCAGCAGCTTGTGCGTCATGTACTGGTCAAGGTTGCTGAGCAGGCGCAGCGCCTTCTTCGCCTTCGATTGGCCGACCTCGTTGACCGAGCCGATCTGCTGGCCCTGCGAGTTGAACACCGTGTACTGGTTGCTCAGCTCGATCAGCTTGGCCTTCTGGTTCACCACGAGGACCGGCTCGGTGAACAGCGTGCCGCCACCCTGGAACGCGGCGCCCGTGACGCCCGCCCCGCGATAGCCCGTTCCACTGACCTGTTCCGCGATCTTGGACGGATCATGGGCCTTGCCGATCGTCAACACGTCCTCGACCCGGTCGAGGCCCTTGGGCTGCAACGGGTCGACGCCAGCCACGCCGTTGTCGCTGACGTGTTCGGTCCACGTCGCGCCGTCCCAGTAGCGCATCTGGTGGCGGTTGGTCGGGTCGGGGTACCAGTTTGCGGGGTTCGAGCTCATTCCGACAGATTAGACTCAGCGCAGGGTGTGGGCCATGAGGATGACCTCACGGGCGAACGGATCGAGCTGTCGTTCAGCGAGGCGTTCGGTGATCATGATCGCCTGCGAGCTGTCCTCGACGAGGCCGCTCCAGCGGATGTATCCGCCCATGATGCCGATGATCTTGTCGCCCACCTCTTCGTTGTGCACGATCACCTTGGTGCCGGCGTCGAGCAGGGCCTTGAGCTCCACGTAGAACGCCTTCAGCCAGGGCGCGAGGTCGTCGCCGGTGAATGGCCGGTGGCGGTAGGTGACACCGAGTTCTTCGTAGTTGTGCAGGTTGTGCGGTGCCGGGATGATGGAGATGAGGCAGCCGAACCCGTTCTCGCGGATCCAGATGATCTCCTCTTGACGGCGCACTCGGCGATGGTTCTCGCCGTAGCCACCGGGTCGCTCGCACACTGCGAGCTTGTCCTTGAGCACCCACGTGAAGTTGCGCGGGGTGATGCCGAGTGCCCACTTGCCACGCAGACGGGGCGGCATCAGCACACCCCGGAGGTGTGGCAGGCCGAGCGGCAGAGCGTAGGGAAACAGGACAACATCGCTCGCGCAGGCTAGCGGAGCGGAGGTGCATCCAACGAGAGCCGCTGTTGATGTCGGCGGATACGCCGGCCGTCGTTGGTCTCGCAGCCGATGGCCTCACCCCGGGCGACAGCGAGGACGCGCTCCACGGTGGCCAAGTCGGGGGGATGCTCCGCTGTCAGCCAGGCGCGCACGGCGCGCCGGGCCAGCGGGGGCGGGGCGGCGGCGAGTGCGCGTGCGTCGGTGGGGTCGATCTCGCAAGCGAGGCCGTCGAGCAGGTCGGCGTCGTCGCGCCACACGTCGGCCTGGCGGTTGAACAGCGGCACGAGGTCGCGCTTGGCGAGTTCTTCCATCAGCGGGAGGAGCTCGGCGCGGACCCGATTGCGCAGGTGCACGCGAAGACGGTTTGACGGGTCGTCGACGAGATCGATGGCGAGCGCGCTGCACAGTTCGTGGGTCTCGGACCGGCGCAGCTTCAACAGCGGATGGCGGTGGGGGCGCATCCCGCTGAGCCCGTTCAGCGCACCGCCGCGCAGCAGGTTGAGCAGCATCGTCTCGGCTTGGTCATCCGCGGTGTGGCCGGTGAGCGCGTCCGGGCCGAGCAGCGCGTACCGCGCGGCACGCGCCCGTGCCTCGAGGTTCGGCCCAGCGCCGACGACAACCTTCTCGCCACGAAAGGCTGCCCCGAAGCGCTGCGCGGCGGCGGTAACGACTTCGGCTTCGGCGGCGGAGCCGGGGCGCAGTCCATGATCCACGTGCACGGCCGTCACCAAGCATCCCGCGCCGGTGGCGAGCGCAAGCAGCGCCATCGAGTCCGGCCCACCCGAGACCGCGCACACGACCGCCCGGCCTGTCTGCAACTGGGGGCATCGAGCGAGCAGCGACTGCACCAGAGCGTGCCTTTCAGGCAACCGAGCGCTCCCCGCCGACACGATCGAGCCACAGTCGTGGCGACCGGATCTCGTCGAGCGTCGGCAGGTTTTCGGGGCCCTCCCAGCACACATCGACGGCACGTTCGCCGCCGACGCCCTCGATCTCGGCGATGAACCGCTCGCCGGCCGCGTACTGATTGAGCTTGCCCTCGAGTCCGATCAGCCGCTGCACCAACCGGGCGACGGGGCTTGCCCGCCGGCGACGCTCGCGCAGGACGCGGGAGAATCGTTCGGCGGAAGGGATCAGGTCCGTTCCGGCGCGGTCCATCACGACATCGCCGTGGCCTTCGAGCAGCGACATCAGCCCGGCGGTCTTGGCGAACATCGCCTGTTGCTGCGGCGTAGCGACCATCGCAACGATTCCGCCGTCGCGCAGCCGCTGCTTGGCAGCATTGCGGTCGCGCATCGCGTCGCGGACGGCGCCGACGATCCGAGCCGGATCCGGCTCGGCGAGTGAGAGGGTGCCGTGGAGCAGGCCGAGGAAATGCTCACGCATCCACGGGACACCTGTGAACTGGGCCCGGTGGGTCAATTCGTGCAGCGTCACCCACAGCCGGAACTCATCGGGCGGGAACCCGAACTTGTGCTCGAGCGCGAGCATGTTCGGACCGACCAGGTAGACGGCCCCTTCGTCGGATGAGCCGTCAGCCTCGCCGTACAACAGGTCGTACTGGCCGAGTACTCTCGCGCTCATCCAGCCGAGCATCAGACCGATCTCGACGCCGGCGACCTGGGCGGTGA
>JAYTSB010000274.1:0-1564 GCA_043745825.1 Actinomycetota bacterium
CCGCCATACGATCGGCCGCCGCTGTCGAAGAAGGTGCTCGCCGGCGAGTGGGAGCCCGATCGCATTGCGCTGTTCCGCGAGGGTGACATCGAGACCTTGCAGATCGATCTTCGCTTCGGCGCCGCCGCGACAGCGATGTCCACGGCGGCACGCACCGTCACGCTCGCCGACGGATCGAAGCTCGACTTCGACGGTCTCGTCATTGCCACCGGTTCCGCAACCCGGCGGCTTCCCGGCCAGCCGGATGACCCGTCGGTGGTCGAGCTGCGCACGCTCGACGACTCACTCGGTTTGCGCGCCCAGCTGTTGGGGGGCGGTCGGCGGGTCACGGTTGTGGGCGCCGGGTTCATCGGGCTGGAGGTGGCTGCCACCGCTCGACAGCTCGGCAACGACGTGGTCGTGTTGGAAGGCCTCCCTGCCCCGCTGATTCGCGCCCTCGATGCCGACATGGGCGGGGCCGTCACGGCCCTCCACACCGACCACGACGTACCCATCCACTGCGGCGTGTCCGTGGAGGGCATCGCCCGCACCGGCGCCACACTCACGGTGTCCATCACCGACACGTTCGGCGCGGCGCAGCAGATCGTCAGCGACGTCGTGGTCGTGGGCATCGGTGTGTCACCCGTGACGGGCTGGCTGCAGGGAAGTGGTCTGGAGATCCGTGACGGCGTGGTGTGCGATGCAACGCTGAATGCAGGTGTGCCCGGCATCTACGCGGCCGGCGACATCGCTCGCTGGCCGAACGCGCAATTCGAAGGCGAGGAGATGCGCGTCGAGCACTGGACGAACGCGTCGGAGCAGGGCATGCACGTGGCCAGGAACCTCGTGGCCGAAGCACACGGCGACACCACGTCCGCCTACAGCGCAGTGCCGTTTTTCTGGAGCGAGCAGTACGGCGTGCGCGTGCAGTTCATGGGTCGTGCCGCCGGTGATGACGACGTGCGCATCGTCCGCGGCTCGGTTGAGGATCGTTCGTTCCTTGCGCTCTACGGCAAGCACGGCCGCCTGCGTGGCGCGCTCGGGTTGGCGATGCCGAAGCCGCTCATGCAGAGCCGCAAGATGTTGCTCGACGGGCTCACCTTCGACGAGGCGATCGAGGCCGCCTCGGCAGTGTGAGCACTATCGCAGCCGTGCACGCTGGCGTAACATCTCGGCCATGAGCTCACATCTGTCCGACGTCTGGTTTGCCGTGACCCCGCTGCAGGTGGCCAGCGGTCAGGGCTGCTTTGTCACCACCACCGATGGCGAGGAGTACCTGGACTTCGCCGGTGGCATCGCCGTCAACTCCACCGGTCATGCCCATCCGAAGGTGGCGGCGGCCATCGCCCGTCAGGCCGAGCGCTTCATCCACGCGCAGGTGAACGTCTACAAGCACGACCTGCTTGAGCCCCTCGCCACCAAGCTCGCCGAACTCACCCCGAACGGCATCGAGAAGTTCTTCTTCGCCAACTCCGGCGCAGAGATAACCGAGGCGTCGGTCAAGCTCGCCAAGCAGGCAACGAAGCGCCCGAACATCATCGTGTTCAGCGGCAGCTTCCACGGTCGAACCCACATGGCGATGGCG
>JAYTSB010000275.1:0-7401 GCA_043745825.1 Actinomycetota bacterium
CTCCCTGCTCCATCACGCCACGGGCGAAGGCGTCCACCAGCTCGGGCCCGGAGGGCCGCATGTCATTGGCGATGATCAGGTGCGGCGCCCTGGTGAACACAGCAAAGGCAACCCCCAGAGCGTGCGCAACCTCGGCATCGAGCTGATCGGGGACGGTGCCTCGGATGTCGTAGGCCTTGACGATCGCGTCGAGCTGGGCGGTGGAGGTGGGTTCAGAGTCGGACATGACGTCGATGCACGCTACCTGGGAGGTCCGGGAACGTCCAGCACCCCGGCCTCATCGGGCACGTACGGTGCGACGATGCCGTCAGGCGGCGTCGCGTCGAGGGTCGTCGCGACCGGCACCAGGAGCGGATCCGACGCTCCGGCGAGTGGTGGGGGGCGATGGCCGGCATCGGGCTTGGGTGTCGCCATGGCGAACGGGTGGGCGGACCGGTAGGTGATCGGCACGAACCGGCGGAACACGACGAGCAGCACGATGCCGAGCAGGGTGAGCAGGTAGGCCACGTAGTCGACGGTGGTGCGAGCGAACTCCATGCGCACGTGCTTGGACGTGGGCACCACCACCATCAGGTTCGGGGCCACGCGCCAGGGGCCCTTGCCACCGCTCACCTCCCCGTTCGGGAAGTAGCTGACCTTGACGAGCACGGGCACCCCGATCTGGTCCACATCGAAGTCCACGGTCTCGTTGCCCATCCGCACGTTGGACACGGTGATGGTGGGCAACGTAACCGGCTTGATGGTCTGGTCGGGCACCACCACGTCGATGCGGTTGGGCTGTACGCGCGTCCGGTCGGTGAGGGCGTTGACCCGCTGCCACGATGCGGGCCCGCCCGACGACGGCACGGCCGCCCAGTCCTGCGGGTTCTGGAACCAGCTCGTGCCGAGCTCCAGCCACTTCTCACGTTGGTCGGCGCGGCCGCCCACCACCACCGGCTGCACCGTGAGGGGCGTGACGATGTCGCTGTTCAGCACCTGGTAGATGTGCCACGGACCGCTTGTTCTGATGGGCACGAGGTCCGGCTGAAGATCGGCCTTGGCCACGGCCTGATCGGTCCAGGCCATGTAGTAGCGGATGCCCAGCTCCTGCAGGTACGGCACGCCGACGGACGGGTTGCTGTCGGTGTAGCGCAGTTGGCGCACCGGGTTGGAGCTGTTCGTGGACATCGCCGCTGCCGTGATGAAGTGGTACGGCGTGGTGCCCGAGGCCTCGAAGAACAGACCCTCGCTGCTGCCGATGCAGCCGTCGGTCCAGTGCGGCAACAGCATCAACGCCATCGTGGTGCCGTACCGGCCATTGTCGCTGTTGTTCTCCCACATCGCGCGACCGCAGCCGTACTGCGGATCTTTGCCGATCGCAGTCATGTCGTCGACAAGGTTGCGGTATTCCCCGTAGGCCGGTTTCCCCTCGTAACCGGTGAAGTTGTAGCGGGCCCAGCTGTCGGCGAGACCACGCGAGCCGGTGGACCGCTTCTGGTAGAGCACGAGCTGATCGTTGCCCGACCCGACGCTCAGCGAATACCGCCCGTTGATCGTCCCGCCACCGAAGAAATCGACTTGGAACTCGACGGCCAACATCACCAGCACGACCACCAGGGTGCAGAACGCCGTGACCGCGCCACCGATCACGCCGGCTTTGGCCGTCGGCAGCGGCACGGCAGCACCGGTACGGCCCTGGCGGCGCTCGGCAGCAACGGACATGCCGACGCGCACCCGGCCGACGAGCCACACCACGCCTCGGCCGACTTCGGCGACACCCACCATCATGAGCAGGTAGCGCAGGAGGTTCAAGAACGGCAGGACGCGCGGGTTCCACAACAGACCGATCACCGGAATGTTGGTGTGCTCGTTCTGTGTGAACCGGGTGAGCACACCCAATGCAACGATGGTGATGCCCATCCACGCCCCGGTGAGGTTGCGGCGCTTCAGGCAGCCGAGGAAGCCGATGAGCGCGAACAGGAACACGATCCGGTCCAGCGTGGCATCGAGCGGGAAGAACATCTTCCAGTACGAGTCGTTGGCCCCGCTGGGCCGGCCCTCGTACTTCATGTCGGTCATGTACGCCGCACCGGTGGTGAACGGAATGATCCAGAACGCGGTGAGCAGACCCATCGGGAGCAACGTGGTGATGCAGTACTTCAGCCGCATCCGGTCCAACCAGATCACGGCCATGACGATGACGCTGATCAGGACGTAGATGGCGACGATGCCGTGACTGAGCACTGCGAGCGCGAGCAGTACTGCGGTTCGACCTCGGTACCGTCCGGTTTCCAGGCCCTTTGCGAAGAAACCGAGGCCGAGCACAGCGAAGGAAAGGGCGATGCTGAACGAGAACTCGCCGGCCATCGTGCTTTTCACCGTGCCACCGAGGATCGCCAGGTCCTTGGTGTCTTCCAGCAGGAAGATCAATGACGCCACGGTGAACAGCTCGGGGATGGGATAGGCGAACTTGGAGAGCCGGCCGAAGGCCCAGCAGCAAACCGGAAGGCTGAGGATGCCCGAGACAGCGATCAGCTTGAACGCAATGCCGTACGGCAGGATCACGTTCAGCAACACGATCATGAGACCGGGGATCACCATGTAGAAGCGATAGAGCGGGAAGCCGTCGTACCAATACGGGTTCCACCCGCTCAGGCGAAAATCCGGCAGGAGGTGGTCGCGTAGATAGGCGGGCGCCATCACGTGGGCCCCCATGTCGCCGCCGGTCGGGGTGTTGTTTGCGGTGATCAGGTCCCAGTGCACCACGTTCAAGGTGATGACGCCGGCGACGACGAGGAAGACGAAGGCGGTCGCCGTGCGCACCACCCGCTGTGCCGTCCAGGGCGCATCGATCCAGTCGAGCGGGCGGCGCAGTACACGGCGGCCCATCCGGCGCCACCATGCATCGATGTTGCCGCGCGGGTCAACGGGCGGGTCGACGTGCGGCCCCGCCTCGAAGTCGAGGGCCGGTGCGGCGAAGGGCTCGGCGAGGGCGGTGCCGGCGTACCCGCCCGGCACGTCGTCGACGGTCCGGCCGTCGGAAGGCTCCGGAGCCAGATCGGTGGAGTCGGACACGTGCGTCATGGCGGGCGACATTCTCGCATCTGGATCCAGCGAACTCACGTCACGAGGCGTTGAATCCGTCAGCGCGCCACAAGCGCCACTGCGGTGGCGTTGAACGCAAGGTGGGCGATGACGCCCATACCGATGCGATCGGTGGCCAGCAGGCAAACGCCCAGCACGAGACCGAAGACGAACAGGCCCGGATACTCCACCGGACGGAAGTGGATCAGGGCGAAGAAGGCGGCCACGCCCACGAGCGCCACGACGTCATGGACACGCCGCCGTGCTGCGCCCATCAACAGACCGCGATACACCAGCTCCTCCACGAGCGGAGCGCCCACCACCACGACGACCACCAGGACGACGATCCAGAACCCGCGCGCGGTGTCGTAGAGGTCCTTGGCGTTCTCTTCGAGGTGCTTGTTGGAGAACGTGTCCGGCCACGCCGACTGCAGCGGCCAGTAGACGAGACGGAGCAGCACGAGCTGGCTGAGCACGCCGACAGGAATGCCGACGAGGTCCACCGGCCGAAAGCGCAGCGCATAGTCGGCCAGCGGCCTGGCGGTCGCGAAGCGCGCGCTGACCACCACGAGGGCGATGAGCTGCGGGATCCACAGCGCGACGGCAGAGCACACCGCCACCCACGCCGGACGCTGCGCAGCGGCACGATCCGCTGTGCCGGACAACGCCAGCACGGCCGAGCCGGTGATGTTGCCGCCGACCCACCCCACGAGCCACGTGGCAGCGGCCACACCGAGGGAGATGTGCGGCGCGGCTTTCATCGGCGACACAGGGATCGGCGATGCAGGTGTCGGAGCTGCAGCCGGGTTCACAGGCATCGCTGTACGGTACTGCGGCGCATTGTGTTACCGGGCGCGAAGACAGGCGTCTCAGCCGGCTGCAGCGAGGGCGAACTCGCGGCTGGTGCGGCGGTCCTCCATCCGCCATCCGTGCGGCACCGACAGGCGCGAACCATGGCGGCGGCACAGGTCGTACGCGTGCGGGTCCCGCTCGGATGACAGGTCGTCGAGCCAGACGGCCGATCGCGCGTACTGATAGGTGAGCGTGATGATGGCTGGCTCAGCACATCCCGATCGTGAGCACTGGCGCTGCATCAGTCGGAAAGTAGTCATGATCGAGCAGCCGGTGGTGGATGCTCGGTGCACGATCCCCCTGATTCCGAGACTGATTCCGACCCTGATTCCGCGTATACAGTTCGGCGCCGTGCACCATGCTGGATGATGGCTTGTGCGGTGACGTCTGGCCCCCTCCACTTTGCGCTCCCGACCGCCTCTGTGCAGGGAATCGGCGTAGCATTGCCACATGAGTAACCTGCCTCCTCCGCCGCCGCCGCCTCCCCCCGGGCGTGGCTCGGGTGGCCGTGGCCCCGGCGGGCCCACCCCGCCGAATCCCTCCGGCCGACGCACCACACCCCCCGGTCTGCCCAAGTGGAGCATCGCTCTGCTCGTGGTTGTCGTCATCGGCGCACTGGCCGCCACCCAGTTCTGGCCGTCCTCCAACGCCGAAAAGTTGAAGTGGAGCGAGTTCCTGACCCAGGTCGATCAGGAAAAGGTGGCCTCGGTCACCATCGACAACGGCAGCCGCAACGTCTCCGGCGAATACAAGAACGGCGGGAACTTCACCACCACCGCCGACACCCAGATCACTGACGGCGTCCTTGCCCAGTTCGACAAGGCCGGCCTCACCTACGGGTACAAGCAGCCGGAGAGCAACTGGTGGGCGGGGCTGCTCACGCTGCTGCTCCCGTTTGCGCTGATCATCGGCTTTCTGATCTGGATGCAGCGCCGGGCCTCCGGCCAAATGGGCAATGTGATGTCCGTCGGGCGGAGCAGGGCCAAGACCTACGACGCCGACAAGCCGTCGACCACGTTCGCCGACATCGCCGGCTACGAAGGCGTCAAGCAGGAGATCAAAGAGGTCGTCGACTTCCTGAAGATGCCCGAGCGGTTCCGCGAGATCGGCGCCCGCGTGCCCAAGGGGATGCTGCTCGTCGGTCCTCCCGGCACCGGCAAGACGCTGTTCGCCCGCGCCGTTGCGGGTGAGGCCGGCGTCGGCTTCCTCTCGGTCACCGGTTCGGACTTCATGGAGATGTTCGTCGGCGTCGGCGCCAGTCGCGTTCGCGATCTGTTCCAGCAGGCCCGCAAGATGGGCCGGGCCATCATCTTCATCGACGAGATCGACTCCATCGGCCGCAAGCGCGGTGCCGGTCTGGGCGGCGGCCACGACGAGCGCGAGCAGACGCTCAACCAGATGCTCTCGGAAATGGACGGTTTCGAGACCAGCGAGGGCATCGTGATCCTGGCCGCCACGAACCGCCCCGACATCCTCGATCCGGCACTCCTGCGTCCTGGTCGCTTCGATCGTCAGATCGTGGTGCCGCTGCCCGAGGCCGAAGAGCGCCTGGCCATCCTCAGGGTCCACAGTCGGGACAAGCGGATGGGACAGGATGTGGATCTCGAGGTCATGTCCAAGGCCACGCCTGGCATGAGCGGCGCCGATCTTTCCAACCTCGTCAACGAGGCTGCGCTCGTCGCGGTGCGTCGCGGCTCCAAGGAGATCGAGCGAATCGACTTCGAGAACGCCCGCGACCGTGTCGTGCTCGGTGCGCTGCGTGAGTCGATGGTGCTGTCGGTGGAAGAGCGTCGGGCCACGGCCTACCACGAGGGCGGCCACGCCATCCTTGCCACGGTCCTGCCCCACGGCGATCCGTTGCACAAGGTCACCATCCTGCCCCGCGGCATGGCCCTCGGCGTCACCTGGAGCCTGCCCCAGGAACGGCACACGTACTCCAAGGAGTACTTCGAGGACACCATCTGCAAGGCCATGGGCGGCCGCGTCGCCGAGATGATCGTGTTCGGTCACCTCAACAGTGGCGCCGCCAACGATCTCGAGCAGGCCACCAACATCGCTCGCCACATGGTGCGTGAGTGGGGCATGAGCGATCGCGTCGGGCCAATGGCCTGGGGCAGCCAGCAGCACGTGTTCCTCGGTGAGGACCTGATGAGCAGCGGACGCGAGTACAGCGACCAGACGGCGCGCATCCTCGACGAGGAGATCTCGACGATGCTGCACGCCCAGCAGGAACGTGCTCGGGAGCTGCTCATCAAACACCGCACCGGTCTCGACCTCGTGGCCGAGGCGCTGCTGGAGCACGAGACCATCGACGGCCCAGAGGTCGCTCGCCTGATCCAGCGGGGCCTCGGCGAGCGGGCCCAGCCGGCCGGCCCAGAGGACGAAGCCGCCATCGTCGCCCCGGAAGCAGCAGCGGACTGAAACAGCGCCGGAAGGTGGCGCGCTAGCGGCCGAGGCCGGGCTCGGGGCTGGTTCCCGGGTTGCGGGCCTCGGCGCAGGCGGCCCATAGGTCCGTCGCGCTGACGGGCCCGAGGAAGCTGGCCCGGACCACACCCTCATGATCGGCGATCACCAGCGTGGGCACTGCCTCGATGCGGTACCGCTGGTGGAGGTCACGGTGCGCCGCGTACTCGGCGTCGAACACGCTGACCTCCCGGCTGGCCAACACCGCCGCCTTCCGCTTCACGTCAGCGCACGTCGAGCACGACGCCGACGTGAACGTGACGACAATCCAGTCGCCCTCTGCGCCGGCAAAGTCGGCGCGGTCGAGCTGAGCGGGTACCTCCCAGCGCTGCTGGGTGGGCGGATCGGCTCGGCGCCTGCGCTGCATCACGAGCGCAGCGACGCCGACGACCACTACGAGGACGGCGGCGACTGCAAACTGCATGGTCCGCATTCTGGCAATGCCCACGAGCCGGACCGGCCGGCGAGGTCGTTGCCCCTCGGCAGCTTGCGCTCCACGAAGAGGCGACCGCTGCCCTCCACCACGAGGGTCTTGCCGAACACACTGGGGTCGGTCAAGGGGATGGTGATGATGCCGCCCGCGAGGAGATCGATGGCTTCCAGCCCGGGCACTGCGACCTCACCGCCCGGTCCCACGGCCTTGAGGGCAACGGTCTTGGCCTGCTGGTCGGGGTTGTAGACAACGATCGCGGCGTCGGTGGCTTCGTCGACCCCGATCGGCAGGTACCAGCGCGGCACCACGTACTCCGGCGTCATCCCCATCACCACGGTGGTCACCGGTCCGCTGCCGCTCGGCTTGGTGAGCACGCGCTCGATCACCACCGACGGCGCGGCCAGCGTCGAGAACACGATGCTGTGGGGTCCGTCGGGCACGCCGGTGATCGTGGACGTGTCGAACGTGACCACCTCGCCGGCCGGTACCGGAATCGAATCCGGGGCGACGTAGCCGTCGGTGACCGGCACACCGAGCACGACGAGATCGACTGCGGCGTCATCACCGGTGGGATTGAAGATGACGAATTG
>JAYTSB010000276.1:0-1506 GCA_043745825.1 Actinomycetota bacterium
GGAGCAAGAGCCCGCCGGGTGTCGCTCAACAACCGCGGCAACTACCACACCGCGCTGTTGCTGAAGTACCTCGACAGCTTCCCCATCAGCGATGGCCAGCCGAAGTGGCCGGAGATCCCGCCACCCGCCTCTGCCGAGGGTTTGGAGTACGCGATCAAGAAGGGCATCGTCGCCGTCGGAACACCGGACGAGGCAATCACGGCGCTCAGGCGGTACGAGTCCGTCGGTGCCGACCAGATCGCGTTCGGCACATTCGCCACCGATGTCTCCTTGGCCGATGCCACCGAGGCCTACGAGACGTTCGGCAAGTACGTGATCCCCGAGTTCGACAAGGATCCCGTGCACTCCACGACCCGCCAGCGCGAGGCCCAACTCGGCCACCTGCCCGTCGGCGTCGCCGTCTGATCGAGGGTCTGGCGTGGACATCGCTGACTCTCCGGGGGCAGACACGCAGGGTGCGGACATGACACACGAGGAACCAATGATGACCGAGACCACCGAGATCGAGCCCGACGACTTCCACGACCGGCTGCAGGCCTACGTCGGCCAGGAGATCGGCGTGCTGCAAGCGGGGCTGGACCCCGTGAACGTGCCGATGATCCGTCAGTGGACCCAGGCGATGGGAGACACGAACCCGATCTACCTCGACGAGGCAGCGGCGGCCGCGTCCGTGCACGGACGCATCGTCGCCCCCCCGACGATGTTGCAGGCGTGGGTGATGCGCCCCTTCGGCGTGGGCCGTGATGACCTTGGCCCGAACCCGTACACGGAGATGACCGAGCTCGTTGAGTCGCGTGGGTTCACGAGCGTGGTGGCCAGCAATTGCGAGCAGACATACGACCGGTATCTGCGACCGGGTGACACCATCACGATGCGCACGGTGATCGATTCGATCTCGCCGGAGAAGAAAACCGCCCTCGGCGCCGGCCACTTCATCACCACTCGTCAGGACTATTACGACGGCAGCGGTGAGCGCATTGGCAGCATGCTGTTCCGAATCCTCAAGTTCCGCCCTGCGCCGAAGGCACCGACACCTGATGCTGGCGCTGCTGCGCCGGCTCGTCCGCTACGGCCCCGACCGGCCAGCACCCACGACGACGCGTTCTTCTGGCAGGGCCTGCTCGACGGCAGACTGTTGATCCAGCGCTGCGCCGAGTGTGGGGTGCTGCGTCATCCGCCGGGACCCATGTGCCGCATCTGCCACTCGCTGCGCTGGGACACCCAGGATGCCG
The DNA here is from genome assembly GCA_043745825.1 of Actinomycetota bacterium. Taxonomy (GTDB): domain Bacteria; phylum Actinomycetota; class Acidimicrobiia; order Acidimicrobiales; family Ilumatobacteraceae; genus WLMZ01. Next base: position 1,233 of record JAYTSB010000276.1, read on the forward strand.
CCGGGACCGGCACCCTGTACAGCTTCGTTGTGGTGCACTACCCGCAGGTGCCGAGCTTCGACTACCCCAACCAGGTGGTGCTCGTGGAGCTCGACGAGGGTGTGCGCATCGTGGCCAACAGCCTCGACATCGCACGTGAGCAGCTCACCATCGGCTCACGAGTGCGGGTGGTGATCCAGCGCGTCGACGACGCGCTGGCCCTGCCGTTCTTCACCCTCGAGACAGGAGCGAATGCCGGATGAACTTCGATCTCAGCGACGAGCAGAACGTTGTC
>JAYTSB010000277.1:0-3340 GCA_043745825.1 Actinomycetota bacterium
GCGATGGTGCCGCACCGGCAGATGCAGATGTACACGATCGGCGACAAGGAGCGCGCGGTGGTCAGCCGCGGCGGCGTTTCGGGCGGGACCTGGCTCGACATATGGCTCCCCGGCCTCGTCGAGCCGGCCACAACCACCGTCACCCGTGTCGCTCCCATCGCTCATAGTGGCGAGCTGCTCGGCCTCATCGTGTGCGAACGACCTGCGGATCGGGCAGTGTTCACCGAGGAGGACGATCGGGTGCTCACCGAACTGGCCCGCCAGGTGGGCTTGGCGCTGCACAACGTGCAACTCGATACAGCATTACAGGCGTCGCTCGACGAGTTGCGCGACACGAACGAGGAGCTGCGCGCATCGCGCGTACGCATCGTCGCCGCCGGCGACGCCGAGCGCCGCAAGCTGGAGCGCAACCTGCACGACGGCGCGCAGCAGCACCTGGTTGCGCTCGCCGTCAAGTTGCGAATCGCCAAGGACGCCGTCGTCGACGACCCAGCCGATGCCGAAGCGATGATCGACGAGATCCGCGGCGACCTGCAGTTGGCGATCGCCGAACTGCGCGCACTGGCCCACGGCATCTTCCCGCCGCTCTTGATGTCGGGCGGGCTCGCTGAAGCATTGCCGGCGGCGGCTTCCCGTGCGGCGTTGCCCACTGACACCCAGATCATCGTCGGGCGCCACGCTCAGGATGTGGAGGCCGCCGTCTACTTCTGCTGCATGGAAGCGTTGCAGAACGCCGGCAAACACGCCGGCGAGAGGGCAAGCGCGCTGTTGAAGGTGTGGGAGGACGAGGCAGCACTGCACTGGGAGGTGTCGGACAACGGCCCCGGTTTCGAATTCGCCAGCGCCGCCGATGTCGGCCACGGCTTCATCAACATGCGCGACCGTATGGGTTCCTTCGCAGGCACCCTGGAAGTGATCAGCTCCCCCGGCGCGGGCACCACAGTCCGCGGCCACATCCCCCTCCTCACCTGACGCCCGGCGCCAAGGACGATGGACCGCGGGATGGAGGCCGACTTCGTGGTGTTCATCATCGGTGCCCGGGTCAACTCGAATTGGCAGTTGTTCCGATCGCTGCTCGACCTCGCTGCTCGACCTCGCTGCTCGACCTCGCTGGCCGGAGCAGGCGGCCTGGGGAAGGCCAGCGGGCTAGTGCCGGTAGCGGAATCGGTCGGCGCCCGCCATCGCTGACGCGCCGCGACCAAGGAGTCGACTCACAGAGTTGCCGGAAGGTACGACGGCCTATTCGCTGCGCAGTTGAGCCGCCGGCGAACGGCGTGTCACCCAGCGAGCGGCCGCCGCAGCGACGGCCGCGGTCACGATGACTGCTACCAGCGGCACCAGCAGCGTGGGCGTCACCGGCATGACGACACCCGAGGGGATGAACACTCGACGGGCGACCACCCGCCACACCCAGCGACCGAGCACGAGTCCTGCCGGCACGCCGACCAGAATGCTGGCGGCAATGATGACCAGGCCCGCGCCCGGGCCGACGCGGCGTCGCTGCCGTGTGGTCATGCCCAACGCGGCCAGCACGGCAAGATCGCCGGAGTGGCGCTGCAAGAGGGTGACGAGCGCGTGGATCAGTGATGCCAGCGCCAACACCCCGATGAGTGCAGCCACCATCCAGGGCACGAACCGCAGCCGCTGGAGGTTCCTGAGGTCGGCTGGCGGACCCACCAGCCGGGTGGAGCCTCCGAAATCGTGCACGACCGAGTCGATCGCCGCCTGTCGGTCGGCCGACGGGTCGAACCGGATCACCAGCGACTGAGCCATCACCTTGACACCCACGACAGCGGCCACGAGCTCGGGCTGAAGGAGCACCCCCGTGCCGGCGTTCGACGAGTCGCTGACCGGATTGCTCAACACTGCGATGCCCACTACCTCGACCGTGCGGCGGAACGTGTCAATGCCCGTCGAGGTGAGAGTGACGGTGTCGCCGATGCCCTTGCGCAGCACCTCAGCCGTGGCGGCACCCAGGACAACTTCGTTGTCGGCCACCGGGGCTCGGCCGGTGACGATCGAAATCGGTGGCTCGCCGACTTCCGTCTCGATGGCGATGAACGGCACCACCAGCCCATCGAGAACCAGTTCGGAAGAACCCGAAATGAACCCGCCGACATCGGTGACGGCTGCATTGGTGGCCAAATGATCGACACCTGCCTGCGACTTCTCAGGGTCGGAGTACTGCCCGACCGCGACATCCCACCATGCGCCGTATCGCACCGGCTCGTCGATCACACGGTTGAAGCTTGCCACCACCACGCCGGCGGCGACCGCCACGGCCACTGCCAGCGCGCCCACCACCGCAGCGAGCCGTGGTGAGCCGCCGCGGGCGAAGTTCAACGCGGTCCTCGACACAGGGCCGAGCGGAGGTGCGACCGGCGCCCGCCGGGTCGAGCGCTGCACCCTGTTGCCCACGACCATCACGGTGCCGGCAGCTATGGCAGCCACGAATGAGGGGAGACCCAACCCGACGAGCAGCAGCACGGGTGCGTCGAGGCGGATTGGGTGCTCGTACTCAAGCCGGCGAGCAACACCCAGCGGGCCATACGGCGAGAGCAGCAGGATGGTGGCCACTGCAACAAGAGCAGCCAACACGCCGACCACCAGCGCGCGCAGGACGGCACCGAGCATCAAGCGCGAGCGGGTGAAACCGAGGGACGTGAGCGCAGATGCGCCGTCCAGTTCGCGACGCAACTGACGCGCCAGCGTGAGACCGACCAGGGTCATGCCGGCGGTGATACCGATGAGCGCGAAGACGAGCACCGCCTGCCGTTCCGCCTCCACAGAGCGTTCGAGTACCGAGACGTCCCGGTCTTCGAACACGTCCAGCGACGGCACCCACCAACCCTGCGGGTTGGATTGGAGCGACTCGCCGAACGCCTTCGCGTTGACCCCGTCAATCAGCCGGATCGCCGCCGCCGATCCGTAGGTGGCGAAGTCGTCGCCGTGCGCCGTCACCCAGCCCGAGTCGACATAGATCGCGCCGGGAAAGATCGCGTCCGTGAGGTCGCCACCTACCGCGCTCTGCATGTCCTCGTCGGGCCGGGAGATGCCGACCACTGTCGACTCGAACGGCGTGGTCTGCGGTGCTGCTCCCTCGGACGAAGCGGCGTCGATGCTGTCCTGGTTCCACGAGGCGAGGCTGATGACATCGCCGACGGTCACGCCCAGCACCTGTGCCGCCCGCTCACCGATCACCAGCTCATCGGTGGCCGCTGGGTCGGCGAAGCGCCCGCTCACGAGCACCGCGCGCCGGAACACGCCCACCGCGTCTTGACCCGCAACGCCAAACACGAGCCCTGCCCTGCCCCAGCCGTTGCGCGCCGATGCATCGAAC
>JAYTSB010000278.1:0-8879 GCA_043745825.1 Actinomycetota bacterium
CGCGCCGAACGCGCAGCGACCGACGAGACCCCCACGAGACTACCGATCGCCGCAATCTGGGCCGCCCCGACAGCCACAGCCGCCTTGTTGCGGTCGAACGCCACACTCACCAACAGGGCGACCACCGCGACGGCAGGGACCGACACCACACCGATCAGTGGTGCCCGCAGCCTGCTCCGGATCTCCGAATCCCCGCGCCGATAGTTCACGAGCAGGTCACCGACACACGCGATCCCGAACGCGATCAAGGTCAGGACGCCAAAGGCGGTCATTCGCGACGCGATCGGAGCAAACCTATCAATCCCAAGCGGATTGATGATCCTCCCGGCCCCGCGCGCGACGCCGTCCAACCGATCGGGGGAAAATGCCTGCGAGACAACGACCATCGCAAGAGCAACAGCGGCCAACCTCCGCAACCGACGACGCCATGTCGCGTCGCCTGTCCCGATCAGCCAGCCAGCCAGGACGAACGGGAGCAGACCGATGCCGAGCGTGAGCATCCACGTTGCCAGCCATGCGGACAGTCGTGCGACACGCGTCCAACCGGGTGCCGTGATGAGCCAGTAGATGGCAATCCCGTGAAGAGCCGAACCGACACCGAAGACTGCACCTGCCCACAACATCAGCCAACCCGGCCGATCAACAGGCCTGCGAAACACTGCGACGAATCCGGCCAGCGGCACTGCGACCAGCATCAACAATGCCGCCACGGCTGGCGGGGACCCCAGCCAATTGTTGTCCGTCCTCCACCCGTTCGCCGCCTCGACTGTCGCGCCTGCGACGAACCCGCCGATCGACACCGCCAACAGGGCAGGTGCGCCCTGCCGAACTATCCACGACCTCTCGCCAGTCCCCACTGCACCATCATGACGACCAGATGTCCCGCTGTCACGGGACACCCAGTCCCGAGCAGCCGTGAACATGCGGAACGTGACTGTGGCGAGGGCCTCGGTGCACCCTCCACCACGAAAAACACCAATCGCTCGCGTTCCGACAGTCCCTCCGTCGCGAAAGATTGGGTGGTCGTCGACGACCAAGAAGCGAACTGGGGTCTTGAAGGGCCACCTGGGAATCCTGAGATCCAGGTCGCGCGGTGTTCACCTTGGGCTGACGGCTCATCGGATTGGTAGCCATGCGGTCACTATGGTGCCGAGACCGTCGGCCTGTGCCAGGTCGATTCGGCCGCCGAGTTGCTCGCATCGTTCGCTCATCGAATGCAGCCCGAGGCCGACGCTCGTGGTGGTGATGCCTCCGCCGTTGTCACGGATCTCGAGGCACAGGTCTGGTCCTCGTCGAAGTGTTGCTTCGCATGTCGTGGCACGAGCGTGGGGGACCACGTTGGTCGATGAGGCAGCGCTCAGGACCGACCGAGACCCGCCAACGCCAGCTGCTTGGCGGCTTTGTAGTCGGCCTTGCCGTTGGGGGCGCGTGGCACGTCATCGACGAAGATGACCCGCTTCGGCGCCTTGTACCCCGCGAGCTCGGCCTTCACCGACGCGATCACGTCGGCTTCATTGACCGTGCTGTCGCCGGTGGTGGAGGCAACGGCGGTCACGGCTTGGCCGAACTTGTCGTCATCCACACCCACCACCAGGCAGTCGAGGATGCCCTCGGTGCGCTTGATGGCTTCCTCCACTTCTTCCGGAAAAACCTTCTCACCGGCGGTGTTGATGACCTGGCTGCCCCGTCCGAGCAGCTCCAGCGACCCGTCCGCGTTGACACGCGCCATGTCGCCGGGAAACGAGTAGCGCAGACCGTTGATCACCCGGAACGTGCGCGCCGACTTCTCCTCGTCCTTGAAGTAGCCGAGCGGTACGTTGCCGCCGGCGGCCACCATGCCGACCTCGCCCGAACCCGGGTGCACCTCGCGGTCGTCGTCGGTGAACACCTTGGTGGTGGGCGATTGGCTGAACCGGGCGGTCTCAGTCGGCATGCCGCGCATCGAGACCTGCACGCCCATCGAGCCCTCGGTGGAACCCATTGCGTCGAGCAGCATCGCCTGCGGCACCCGCTCGAGCATCTGTTCTTTGACCTCGGAGGTCCACATCACCCCGGAGGACACGATGATCTTCACGCTGCTCGTGTCGTACGGGTGGCCCGCCACAGCCGCAACGTCGATGGCCTGGATGACGGGCTTGGCAAAGCTGTCGCCGACGATCACCAGGTTCGTGGCCCGCTCGGTCTGCAGCACCTGGAGCAGCTCGTCGCTGTCCAGCGATCTGGCCTGCAGGGTCACCACCGTGCCACCCATCAGCAGGGGGACCATCGCGCCCAGCCACATGCCGGTGCCGTGCATCAGCGGGCAGGCGGGGATGCTGATGGCCCGATTTCCGCTCCGTACGGCGGCGCCGACGATGCCGGGGATCACCGACGGGTCCGTGGGCGGGGCCACGCCGAGCAGCGGGAAACCGCTCTGCACGAGGCCACCGCAGTGCCCGCCATGCGCGTAGATCACGCCCTTGGGCATGCCCGTGGTACCACCGGTGTAGAGCATGTACACGTCGTCCTCGGCGCGTGTGATGCGCGGCATCGGCGCATGCCCGGCGATCACGGCCTCGTAGGCCAGGGCGGCCGGCACGTGACCGGTGTCGCCGTCGTCGACCTCGATCAGCAGTTTCACCTTCGGCAGCCGGGGCAGCACACGAGCCACCCGTACGCCGAGCGAGGAGTGGAACACGATCGCCTCGGCGTCGCTGTTGTCGAGCAGGTACCACAGTTCCTCGTCGAGGTAGCGGTAGTTGACGTTGATCGGCACGCCACGCATCTTGAAGCCGCCGAACTGCGCCTCCAGGTACTCGTTGCCGTTGTAGAGATACAGACCGATCTTGCTGTCCGGTCCGAGTCCGGCGGCGACGAAGGCACTCGCCACCCGGGAGGAACGCTCGTCGTACTCGGTCCAACTTCTGCGCACCTCGCCGTGGACCAGCGCCGTCAGGTCGCCGAGCTCATCAGCGATGGACTCCCACACCGTTGCGTAATGCATCTCCATGCGTGCAGCGTAGGTGGCGCGGTCATCAGGCCATGGCCCACACCAGGATCTCGGCGCCTTTGTCGCCGGCAGTGAGACGCAACGGTCCGGCAGCGCTGAGTCGCGCCGCTGCGCCCTGGGCCAACACGGCACCTGTCTCTGGGCCGGTCTCGGGGCCGGTCTCCAGTTGCGCTGAACCGAGCCCCACGAAGGCGTGCACGTGCGGGTCGTCCGGCAGCGTCACGCTCTCCCCGGCACCGAGCCGAGCGCCCCACAGCACGGCATCGCGCTGATGGATCGAGATCGCCGCGTCATGGCCCCGACCGGACGCGATCGGCACGAGGCCGCCCTTGGCGAGTTCGGCGTTGATGTCGAGCTGCTGGTAACCGGGCTTGACACCCTGGGTGTCGGGGAGCACCCACATCTGGATGAAGTGCGACGGCTCGTCTTTGCTCGGGTTCACCTCGCTGTGGCGGATCCCGCTGCCGGCGGACATGCGTTGAGCCAGGCCGGGGTACAGCAGGCCGGTGTTGCCTTCACTGTCGCGGTGAGCCAGTTGACCGCTGAGGACCCACGTCACGATCTCCATGTCGCGGTGTCCGTGGGTGCCGAAACCGGAGTCGGGGGCGACGATGTCGTCGTTGTTGACCAGGAGCAGACCGTGGCGCTCATGGGCCCTGTCGGAGTGCTCGCCGAAGTTCATCGAATGCTTGGAGTCGAGCCACCCGATCTGGGTGACGAACCGGTCCTCTGGCTTCTGGATGGTGATGCTCATGGTCTCTCCAACACTATTGCGCGCGCAACTATTCCGCGATGCAGGTCAGCGCGGGCCGCCGTCGATGTCGAGGAGGGCTCCGGTGGTGTAGCTGCTGGCCGCACTGGCGAAGTAGAGCGCAGCGCCGACGACCTCATCGGGCTCGCCGCCGCGCTGTAGTGCGAAGCCGGCCCGCGCCGAGCGGTTGAACGCCTCGAGATCCCACGCCTTGCTGATGTCGGTGAGGAAGGGCCCGGGCACGATGCAGTTCACGCGCACCGTCGGGCCGAACGTGCGGGCAAGGCCGACCGTGAGTGTGTTCACGCCGGCCTTGGCGGCCGCATAGACCAGCTCGTTCGAGCCGGGACGACGGGAGGCGATCGACGACACGAAGATGATCGAACCGCCGTCGGTTGCCGCCATGCGCGTGCCGATGTTGGCCGAGAGGCGGAACGGACCCTTCAGATTGACACCCATGACCTTGTCGTAGAGCTCCTCACTGATGCCCGCCACGGTGTCGTACAGCGGCGACATGCCGGCGTTGTTGACGAGGATGTCGACGTGGCCGAACTGGGCGTAGGCTTCGTCGGCCAGCTGATCTGCACCGTCCCACGACGCGGCGTGGTACGCGACGGCGAGGGCCCGCCGGCCGAGAGCACGCACCTCAGCGGCGACGGCCTCGCAGTTGGCCAGCTTGCGGCTGGCGATCACGACATCGGCGCCCTGGGCCGCGAACGCGAGCACCATCTCGCGTCCGAGTCCACGGCTGCCGCCGGTGACGACCGCCACCTTGCCGGTGAGATCGAACATGTCCAGCGCAGAGGTGCTCATCCGCGCATGTTGGCACAGGGATCAGGAGAATCTGGTGACGAGACCGCGACGGCGGAAGATGCGCAGCATCCACGTCGAGAACGCGAACCCGAGACCCAGCATCACGAACGCACCGACGAGCCCGCTGGCGATCTCATCACCGGGAAGTGGCCTGCCGGCCAGGACCTCGCGCAGCGCTCTGAACGCGTGCGTGCTCGGCAGCACATGGGCGATCGGCTGCAGGGCACCGGGCAGCGCGTTCACGGGATTGAACACGCCACTCAACGCCATGATGATGAAGTTGCTGCCCCACAGCAGGATCTCGGCTCCCTGACCGAAGCGCAGCACGACCCCGATGTTGGCGATGCCGAGGCCCCAGCCGACGACGGCCAGGATCGCGGCGATCGGCACCACCGACCAGCCGACGGTGCCGAGGTCGAACCGGAAGAACCCGTACGCCGTGACCGACAAAGTAGCGAGCGCGAAGAGCACCTTGAAGAACCCGAAGAACGCGGTGCCGGCCACATACTCGAGCTCGGTGACGGGTGTGGTCAACACGTTGAGCAGGTTGCGACTCCACGTCTCCTCCATGAACCCGGTACCCACCGCGATCTGGCTCTGGAACAGCACGTGGAACATCATGATCCCGGCGATGAGGTAGGGGGTGGAGGCCTGGGAGTCCGTGCTCGTGCGGGCGATGTAGGTGCCGAGGCTGCCCCACAGGATGACGTCCATCAGCGGCCAGAAACCAATGTCGAACCAGCGGTGTGGGGCACGCCAGAGCACATAGGCATGGCGGCGGACGACGGTCTTGATGCGATGCCAGCTCATGATCTGTTGCTCATTGTCTGGTCCTCACCGGATCCGCGCTTCGTCGGCAAGCTGCAGGAATACGCCCTCGAGATCGTCGTAACCGAACGTGGACGCGATCGCGGCAGGTGTGTCGTTGGCGACAACCTCGCCGTTGGCGAGGAAGATCACCCGCTCGGTCAGCATCTCCACTTCGCGCATGTCGTGGCTGGTGATCAGCAGCGCAGCCCCCGTCGTTGCGCAGAAGCGCAGCAGGCCCTGGCGCACGCGCAGGCCGACATCGGGGTCGAGCGACGCGGTTGGTTCGTCCAGCACCAGCAGTGCTGGGTTGTGCAGCGTGGCCTTGACGATGCCGACGAGGGTGCGCTGGCCGCTGCTGAGCGCGCTGCAGAGGCGATCGGCGAGGTGGCTGATCTCGAAACGTTCGAGAGCCTCGGCGACAGCTGCCTTCTCGTTGCGCACGCCGTACCAACCGGCGAACACGCCGAGCGCCTCGCGCACCTTCAGCCGGTCGGGGAGGGGTAGGTACCCGGCAGCGAACCCCACGTGTTCCATCGCTTTGGAGCGATGCCGGGGCAGGCGGTGGCCGGCAACGGTGACGGTGCCCGTGTCCGGCAGGATCGCCCCGAGCAGCATCAGCAACGTGGTGGTCTTGCCGGCGCCGTTCGGGCCGAGCAGGCCGATGCGCTCGCCGGGCGCGACGGTGATGCTGATGCCGCGCACCGCATGCACCTTCTTGAAGGTCTTGCGCAGCTCGTGCGCGACCAGGACATCAGCGAATTCCCCCATCCGCTCAGTCTCGCGGATGTCCCGCGGGAACCGCGCGTCATTATCGCCCGGCGATTAGCGTGACCGTCGGCCCGTGGGCGGCGGACCCATGACCTCTTCGGGAGACCTGCACATGACCAATCCAGTTGATGGGCTTCGCACCCCCCTGACCCGACGCCAGCTCGTGGCCGTCGCCGGCGGCGCAGCCCTGTGGACCGCCTGCAGTGACAGCGGCAAACAAGCCGCTGACAGCACGGTGGCTCCGACAACGACTGCGAAGGTGCGAACAACGACCACGACCAGCCCCGCCACGACCTCGACCTCGACCTCCACCACCGTCGCTGAGACCACGGCGCCGCCGACGACCGTGGAGGAGACCACCACGACGGTGGCCCCGGACCCGGTGCAACCCCTCACCGGCCTGCCGCTGACGGACCCGGCCCTGTTGACCAAGGTTGCCCTGGTGGTCAAGGTCAGCAACGATCCCGGTGCACGCCCCCAGATTGGGTTGAACGACGCCGACATCGTGTTCGAGGCCTGGGGTGCCGGGCCCACCCGTTTCGCCACGGTGTGGCACAGCACCGAATTGGACTTCGTCGGCCCGATCCGCTCGTGTCGCGAGCAGGATGTCAACCTCGTCGGCTCGTTCAACCGCGCGGTCTTCGCCTGTTCTGGCGGCAATCCCGGCAACATCAACCTCCTCCGCAACTCCGACCTGCTGCTCGTCACCGAGGGCCAAGGGCCCGGTTGGGAGCTCGATCCTCATCGCAGTCGTCCCCACAAGACGCACGCCAACACGGCCCTCCTGCGGTCCAACGCCGGACCGGATCGCAGCGGCCCGGCGCAGCAGTATCACTACCGCGCAGTGGGCGAGGACGCCACGGTCGGCGATCTCATGTCCGGCTTCGATCTCCAGATCCAGCAGGTGTTCGTGCAGTGGCGCTACGACCTCGGGAGCAACGGGTATCTCCGCTCGCAATCGAAGCGCCCGCACCTGCTGGCCAACGGCAACCAGGTGACCACTGACAACGTCGTGGTGCTGTCACTGGACTACGCACCCAGCCACACGGACGGCCGTTCGCCGGATGGGAACACCATTGGCACGAACCCTGCGGTGGTGTTCACCGGAGGCAGGATGGTGCTGGGCAGCTGGACCCGCAATGACCGGCTGGAGCCGTTCGCACTCAACGACGCAAGCGGCGCGCCGATTCTGCTGAAGCCTGGCCGAACCTTCATCGAGTTGGCCAACAGCGGCAAGGGCTCGTTCGCCGGCAGCGACCGCTTCGTCCCGGTGGCCTGACGGTGGCGCCGATCGAGCTGCGCAGCGACAACGCTGCGGGTGCCGCCGCGGAGATCCTGGCGGCGTTGGCGGCGGCCAACACCGGCTCGGCACTCGCATATGGCGCCGACCCGTGGACCGCGCAGCTCGCTGCCACCGTGCGAGACGTGTTCGAACACCCCGATGCCACGGTGTTCCCCGTCATCAGCGGCACCGCAGCCAACAGCCTCGCGCTGTCGGCGATGTGCCCGCCCTGGGGTGCGGTGCTGTGCCACGAGACGGCGCACATCCTCCAGAGCGAGTGCGGGGCAACGTCCATGTTCGGGGCCGGCGTGCAGATGCGCGGCCTCCCCGGTGCCGGCCACCTCGTGTCACCGGCCGCGCTCGAGGCCGCCTTCGCCGCCACCCGCTGGGGCGACAACCACCACGCCCAGCCAACGGTGCTGTCGTTGACGGTGCCCACCGACTTCGGCACGGTGCACACGCCGGAGCAGATCGGCGCTCTCGCCCGGCTGGCCCGCACGAAGTCGATGCGGGTGCACCTCGACGGCGCCCGTCTGGCCAACGCAATCGTCGCTCTCGGCTGCTCGCCGGCCGACATCACCTGGCGCGCGGGAGTGGACGTGTTCTCGCTCGGGGCGATGAAGAACGGCTCGATCAGCACGGACGCAATCGTCTGCTTCGACCCGAAGGTGGCCGCCGAGCTGCACTACCGCGTCAAGCGAGCCGGGCACGTGGCTTCCAAGATGCGCTTCCAATCAGCGCAGCTGCACGCCTACCTGCACGACGATCTGTGGCTGCGCCTGGCCGGTGCTGCGAACGCGGCGATGGCTCGTCTGGCCGATGGCCTTGTCCAGCTCGGCGTCACGCTCGTGGATCCGCCCGCTGCGAACATGGCGTTCGTGCGTGTCGACGGCGCGGTCATCGACGCGTTGGAGCGCTCGGGTCTGCTGTTCTACCGGATGGGCCCAGGCCTGATCCGCTTCGTCACCAGTTTCCAGACCACGCTCGACGACGTCGATCACGTCCTGGAATGCGTGCGCGCCGCGCTCGCCTAGTAGGAGATGATTGGTCGCAGGGCTGGGTCCTGTCCCACCGAACCCACTTCCCCTCTGATGGCTGTCACACCCCTTTGCGATGATGGGTGTAGGAGTTCGGCGGCGGGTTCGACCAGCAGCGACCGCGGTGATGAGGGCGATGTCGTTGACGTCGATCGTCTGTTTGCGGCGGTTGTTGCGCATGCTCGTCTGGATCTGGCTGTGATGGGTCGGGCGGGTTTGCAGGGTGAGTTGTCGTTGCTCGGGAAGGCGTCTGGTTGGGTGGCTGCCCGTCGGGCGCAGGTGGCTCGTGCCCTGTTGGATCTCGCCGAGCCGGGTACGTCGCCGGAGCATGATGTCGCGTCGGCGTCGCGGTCGTCGCTGTCCAAGGCGAACGCTGACGTCAAGCGGGCCGCCACCCTGGGCGAGGTGCCCGAGATCGAGGCTGCGCTC
>JAYTSB010000279.1:0-7193 GCA_043745825.1 Actinomycetota bacterium
GTGCAGGTCGTGCCAGCTGTCCGCGCCGCGCCCGCTCGGGCGCAGGCGGGTGATACGCAGTTGGGCACCGTAGGAGTCGGCGAGGGCCTTGAACTCGTCGAGCTGATCGACGTTGTGGCGGGTGACCACGACGCTGATCTTGAACGGCCCGAAGCCGGCGGCCTGCAGGTTGTCCATCGCCCGCCGGGCCATTGCGTAGCTGCCCTCGCCGCGCACCGCGTCGTTGGTGACGGCGTCGGTGCCGTCGAGGCTGATCTGGATGTCGAGGTAGTCCATCGCCGCGAGGCGCTTTGCCTTGTCGAAGTCGATGAACCCACCGTTGGTGGAGAACTTGACCCCGATGCCCTGGCTGATGGAGTACTCCAGCAGCTCGAAGAAGTCGCGGCGCACCATCGGCTCGCCGCCGCCGATGTTGATGTAGAAGACCTGGAGATCACGAAGCTCGTCGAGCACGCGCTTGGCCTCGGCGGTGGTGAGCTCACGCGGATCGCGCTGACCGCTGGACGACAGGCAGTGCACGCACTGCAGGTTGCACGCGTAGGTCAGCTCCCACGTCAGGCAGATGGGCGCGTCGAGGCCGCCCTTCAGTTGGGTGACGAGGCTCTCAACGCTCACGGACGATCTCCGATGACTGCAGGGACCGGAAGGCAGAGGCGAAGCTCGGCCACCGGGCGGGGGCAATGCCGCAGGCCTCCAGCGTGGCTTGCAACGAGGGATGACTGCTCAGGTTGCGGGCCACCGCCACCATGTCAACGTGCTTCAGGAACACCAACCGGCGGTTGCCGTAGTGGTACGCAAGCGCGCCGAACGGCTCGGGGCGGAGCGCCACCTGGGGATGCAACTCGAGCGCGGTCTCCAGACCGACGCTGGGGGCTGTACTAGTAGACACCGCACATGCCGTCGATGGAGATCTCCTCGACGAGCAGCTCGGTCTCGACGAGCTCGACATCGACGGCCGTGGTGGTCGTGGTGTCTTCGAGCGTGGTGGTTGTCGTCTCGTCCATCGGAGCCTCCGTCAGGGCACGCGTTGCGGCCGTCGCAGCGAACGCTACGAGATCGGGCCCTGCTTCGCCAACATGCCATTGAGCAGGTCGGCGCCGACCAGTGCCACGACCGTGCCAGCGGGCCGGCGTCGGCTCATCCGATCGGGTCCCCGAACCCGCCGCTGCAGGGCGCGCCCGGCTCCGGCGTCTGCGGGCCCTCCTGGTAGGTCTGCACGAACTGAGTCAGCCGGGCATCGGTCACCGAATCGAGGCGCAGCTGCACGCCCCAGGCCGTGGCGACCACCGCCTCCGTGAGCCCCGCGTCTGGCGACACCAGCACGTGCGTCTGGTTGGTGGCGAACGCAGCGACGGTGGCCACCTGGTCGGCGGGCAGATCGGGACGGTAGGCGAGCCACACCGCGCCGTGCTCCATCGAGTGGATGGCGCGACCGTTCTCGACGGGCGTGTCGTAGACGCCGCAGTTCTGCCACGCGGGATCGTGGTCGCCACCCACGGGCGGCGACTGCGGGTAGTCGACGGGGTCGGTGGTGTGGTTGCGGCCCAGATCGGTGAACGTCTGCACGCCTTCGATTCCGGCCACGGTGCCCGTGGCCGCGCCCGATTCGGCGGTGGAGGTGGACGACTTTGCGTCGCTGCTGCACGCGGCGGCGCCCAGCATGGCAACCGTGAGCACGGCGAGCAGGGGCGCCCGCAAGGGGATCGGTCGACGGTTCGGGGACGTGCGGGGTTTCACGGCGCAGATTCTGCCGGGAAACGGGCCGGGCGCGGCAGCGGCCGGACGTCAGCTCCGGCGAGGAGTGTTCCTCGCGTACGTCTGCGTGACGTAGAGCGCGACGGTCGACGCCGCGGCACTGAGTGACATCGACCAGGCCACGCGCGGCCGCCCGGTGCGAGATGCGCCGATGACCGCTGCGACCGCTGCGACGTTCGTGGCGATCAGCGTTCGCTGCAACGAGTTCGTCGGTCGGGGTCCGAACCCGGCGATGACGACGGTCGACGCCGTCAAGAGCGCTGCCCCGACAGGCAGGGCCCGCACGGGTCCGAGTCGCTGCGGAAGTCCTCGTACGCCCGTGATCTCATCGGCCTCCACGTCGGCAAGCCCGTTGATGAAGTGAGCACCGGCGCCGAGCAGCGCTGCTGCAACCATCGTGTGCGCCGGTGGCAATCGGCGCTGTCCCGACGACAGCCCGACGAACGCAGGCAGAGCCCCGAACGCAACGAGGTACGGTGCCACGCTCAGCGATGTGTGCTTGAGCCTGGCGTTGTAGGCCAGGCCGGCTCCGACGGCAGCGAGGTGCACCACCGCTGCCCGCCGCCCATTGAGCAGCGAGAGGGGGACGCACGCTGCCCCTGCGGCCACGGCGCAGGAGCGAACGAGATCTGCGGAGACGTGCCCCGCCACGATCGGTTTCTCGCTCCGGCCGGCACGCGCATCGATGAACCGGTCCCAGTAATCGTTGCTCCAACCCACGGCCAGTTGTCCGCTGAGCACAGCGGCACCCACCGCAAGGGACTTCCGCCGACGCCCGGAGGCAGCTGCGAGCACGGTGGTGAACGTGGTCACCGCAAGCGTCGGCTGGATGTGACACGCAGCCAGCAGCCCGCGACCGGTCGTCAGCGCAGGTTGCCTGGTTCGACTCCCCACCTCGGGAATGCTGTCGTCACTCATGCCGAATACCTACCCGAATCTGGGCAACCGTGTCATCGATCTGGGGAGTGATTTCCCCTCGGAGCCAGGCTGATTGCTCCCCAGAACCGCACACCGCCGGAGACTGCGACTCCAGACGTTACGATCGGATTCCCCTGTGGTCCTGAATGATGTCCGACGCGCCTTTGTTTCCCGAGCTCGATCTCGAGCTAGGCCGCCTGGCGCACGCGCGCGCCTGCCGTGACGCGATGATCGCGATGTTCGAGCGGGTGGACCCGCTCGACTCCGCCGACGAGTTCACCAAGGAGTACATCGAGGTCACGGTGGAGGAGGCGTTGGAGGATCTGCGCACCCCGGGAGCCGGTGACTTCTTCGGCCGCATTGACGAAGAGGCGGCAGTCGGAGGTGGCGGAAACGCGGACTCGTGGTACATCGGCCGCCGGCACATCGAGGACGAGCACCACGATCCGGTGGTCATCGACTGGCGCGCGCCGATCGCTGCGCCGTTCTACCGCGCCACGGTGCACGATCCGCTGGGCCTGCGCCACCGCCGGCGGTTCATGATGACGAACGACCCGGGGCGCCCGGGGGAGCTGACGTCGTACCTCGACGAGCGCCTCGACGATCCGGATTCGGCCGATGCGGCGAGCGGCATCCCGGATCCGGTTCTGGCCGAGATCGGCGCGGCGCGCACGGGTGCCATGCGTGAGATCGTTGCCACGATCCAGGCCGAGCAGGACGTGGTGATCCGTGCCCCGATGCAGCAGGCGCTGATCGTGCAGGGCGGCCCCGGCACCGGCAAGACCGCCGTCGGTCTGCACCGCGCCGCCTACCTGCTGTTCGAGCACCGCCGTAGCCTCGTGCGCGACGGTGTGCTGGTGGTCGGCCCGAACCAGGTCTTCCTCGACTACATCGCCAATGTGCTGCCCTCGCTCGGCGAGCGCAGCGTGCAGCAGCGCACCGTGGCGAACCTCTGCGTGCCGCGCGTGGAGGTCGGTGCGCAGGACGAGGTCGCGATCGCCCGACTCAAAGGTGACGCGCGCATGCTTGCGGTGCTGCAACGCGCGGTGCGCAACGGCATCAGCCTGCCCAGCGAGGCGATTCGTGTGCCGTTGGGTGCGCGCACCTGGGTGGTGGAACCGGACGTCTTCGCGTCATGGATGGACGCGGCGCTCGGCGGCTCCGGCGTAGGCCGCCCGCTGAACCGTCGCCGGGCAGGACTCACCACCATCGCCCAGCAGGCCCTGCGGCGACTCACCGACAGCGACGAAATGTGGTCCAGGGCCGGACCATTGCGCGACGCGCTGTCCGCGGCCTGGCCACGCCAACAACCCCGTGCCGTCCTGCAACGCTTGTTGAGCAACGAGCGCGTGCTGGCAGCTGCCGCGAGCGGCGTGCTGAGCGACGACGAGCAGCGACTGCTGTTCGGCAACGGCGCCAAGCCCGGTTCGAAGCGGCGGCCCTGGACCGCAGCCGACCAGATCCTGCTCGACGAGACCAACTCACTGCTCGACGGACCGCCGTTCCAATTCGGCCACGTCGTGGTCGACGAGGCGCAAGACCATTCCGCCGTGGCGCTGCGGGTGATCGGGCGGCGTTGTCCTGGCGGATCGTTCACCATCCTTGGCGACCTGGCCCAGTCCACCACCCCGGCCGGCCAGGAGTCGTGGCCGGTGGTCGCCCAATACCTGGGTGCCGACGCCTACGAGGTGGCCCACCTCACGATTGGTTACCGCGTCCCGGAACCGGTGCTCACGGTCGCCAACAGGCTCCTGCCGCACACGGCGGTGGACACCGTCGCCAGCCGCAGCGTGCGCAATGAGGGCGATGCCCCGACGATGCGCGTCGCCCCCGCCAACGAGCTGGCAGAGGCGGTTGCCGAGGAAGTGCTCGTCGCCCGTCACCGGCACGCGTTGACCGGTGTGGTGGCGCCGAACCGCCTGCACACTGCGATCGCTGGCGCGCTCGCCGCGCACGGTCTGGAGGCGGTGAACCGGGTGCAGGACGTGGAACGACGGCAGATCCCGATGTTTTCGGCCGAAGCCGTGAAGGGTCTCGAGTTCGATGCCGTGGTGGTGGTCAACCCGGCCGAGGTCTTCGACGGCACACCACGCGGCGCGCGTCTGCTGTACGTGGCGATGACCCGCGCCGTCCAAGTCCTGAGAATGGTCGGTGAGGAAGACTTCGACGCCAACTCGTTGTAACGTCGCGCCTGCGTCGTCCCATCGGGACGCTTGATGACCTTGGGGGTTAGTCGTGAAGACGAAGGCAGCCATTCTGTGGGAGACCAACACGCCGTGGAGCGTTGAAGACATCGAGCTCGATCCCCCGGGCCCCGGTGAGGTCCTCGTCAAGCTCAGCGCCTCCGGCCTGTGCCACAGCGACGAGCATCTCGTCACCGGCGATCTGCCGTTCGCGCTTCCGATCATTGGGGGTCACGAAGGGGCGGGGATCGTCCAGGAAGTGGGAGTGGGTGTCAGTTGGCTGGCCCCCGGGGATCACGTTGTGTTCGGTTTCATCCCGAGCTGCGGACGCTGCGTGAGCTGCTCGACCGGCCATCAGAACCTGTGCGACATGGGTGCGCTGCTCGGTGTCGGCACGCAGATCGCCGACGGCACGTCGCGCCATCACGGCCAGGGCAAGGACCTCGGGCTGATGTGCCTCCTCGGCACGTTTGCGCATCACACCGTGGTGAATGAGGCGAGCTGCATCAAGATCGACAATGACGTACCCCTCGACCGCGCCTGCCTGCTCGGCTGCGGCGTGGTCACCGGTTGGGGCAGCGCGGTCTACGCGGCGCAGGTCACCCCCGGCGACACGGTGGCGGTTGTCGGTGCAGGCGGCATCGGCTCGAACGCGATCCAGGGCGCACGGCTGGCCGGAGCGAAGCGCATCATCGCCATCGATCCCGTTGAGTTCAAGCGCGAGAAGGCAATGGAGTTCGGCGCAACGCACACCGCTTCCAGCATGGCCGAAGCGCTGCCGATGATCCAGGAACTGACGTGGGGCACGATGGCCAACAAGGTCATCATGACCATGGGCGTCGGTTCCGGTGAGGTCATCGGTGAGGCGCTTGCCCTCACCGCCAAGCGCGGCCGCGTGGTGGTCACCAACATCCATCCGGCGATGGAGATGAGCGCGAGCATGAGCCTGCTCGACGTGACCCTGATGGAGAAGCAGATCGTGGGCTCGCTGTTCGGCTCGGGCAATCCGCGCGCCGACATCCCCAAGCTGATCGGCCTGTACCGCGAGGGTCAGATCGATCTCGACGGCCTGGTGACCAACACCTACACGCTCGACGGTGTGAATGACGGCTACCAGGCTATGCGTGACGGCACGGCCATCCGCAGCGTCATGGTGTACGACTGATCCCAGCGCCGACGCGTTGGAGCACGGCGCTGCCGGCCACGTTCGCGAACGGCCGGTCGTTCGTCGCGAGGATGGACGTGGTCGCCCCGCTGCGGTTCTTGCTCTCGGCGGGTCGCGGGTTACATTGACCCACGTTCGCTCGTCATGGGGGTTTGCAGGGATATGAAGTCGCGTGCTGCGGTGCTGTGGGGTGTCGACCAGGAATGGAAGATCGAAGAGGTCGAGGTCGATCCACCCAAGGTCGGTGAGGGCATCGTCAACTGGAAGGTGGCCGGCATGTGCCACTCCGACGAGCATCTCGTCACCGGCGACATGGTGCCGCCCAAGGAGTACTGGCCGCTCATGGGTATCGAGGACTTCTTCCCCATCCTCGGCGGCCACGAAGGCGCCGGCATCGTGGTCGAGGTCGGCCCCGGAGTTACCAGCGTTGCGGTCGGCGACCACGTCTCGGCCAGCTTCATCCCCAGTTGCGGACGGTGCAAGCCGTGCTCCACCGGGCGCCAGAACCTGTGCGACAACGGCGCCAAGACATTCGTCGGCGGGATGATCACCGACGACACCCACCGTCATCACATCAACGGCAAGCCCGTCACCCTGATGGCCAAGGTCGGCACGTTCAGCGAGTACGCGTGCGTTTCGGAGATGTCGCTGATCAAGGTCGACACCGACCTCCCCCTGGAGTGCGTTGCCCTCGTCAGCTGTGGCGTGGCCACCGGTTGGGGTTCCGCGGTCAACCGTGCGGGTGTCTGCGCCGGTGACACCGTTGTGGTCGTGGGCATCGGCGGCATCGGCATCAACGCCGTGCAGGGCGCAAAGATGGCGGGGGCGACGCGTGTCATCGCCGTCGATCCGCTGGAGTTCAAGCGCGAGAAGGCGATGGAGATGGGGGCCACCCACACCTTCGCCTCGATGGAGGAAGCCCTGCCGGCCATTCAGCAGATGACATGGGGCGTGATGGCCGACAAGGTCATCATGACTCCGAGCGTGATGTACGGCGATCTCATGGCGGGCGCCCAGCAGATGTGCACCAAGGGCGGCACCATCGTGGTCACGGCCGTGGCACCAATGGGCCAGACCGAATCCTCGGTGAACCTGTTCGACCTGGCGATGTCGAACAAGGAGATCAAGGGCACCATCTTCGGCTCGCTCAACCCCCGTGCGGACATCCCCAA
>JAYTSB010000280.1:0-4054 GCA_043745825.1 Actinomycetota bacterium
GCCGGGTTCTCCGTGCTGCTCAGCGTCAGCGCGCCCACATCGCTGGCGGTCGACACCGCCCGCCGGGCGAACCTGCTGATGGCCGGTTTCGTCCGCAACGACCACCTGAACGTGTACTCCCCCGAGCGTCTCGCCGCGCCCGTCCCCTCCGAAAGCGTGATCTCATGACCGACACCCCCAGCACCGAACCCATCACCGAACCCGTCACCGAACCCGCCACCGGCCCGCACGCCGTTGCGCCCAGCACCGGGCTCACCGTCTTGCACCTGTTCTGCCACACCCACGGCGGCACCAACGGACAGCACGTCGATGCGGAGGCCGTCGTGGCCGCCGCGAAAGCCGCCGAGGGCGAGGGCGCGCAGGTGATCACTGCGTCGATGCTCGGTCACAAGTGCGACGTGGCGTTCTTGGCACTGCACGCCGACATGCGCGTTCTGCGCCGCCTGCAGAGCGGCCTGCAGGCCGCCGGTCTCGTGGTGTCGGACAGCTACGTGAGCATCACCGAGGTCAGCGAGTACGCCAAGGGCATGCCCGCCGAGATGCTGCAGCCCCGCCTGTATCCGGTGCTGCCGCCGGAGGGCAAGCAGGCGTTCTGCTTCTACCCGATGTCGAAGCGGCGCGAGCAGGGCGCGAACTGGTTCACCCTCCCCTACGACGAGCGGGTCGCGCTGATGCACGAGCACGGCAAGAGTGGTCGCACGTTCGCAGGCCGCATCGTGCAGCTCATCACCGGCTCGACCGGTCTCGACGAGTACGAGTGGGGCGTCACCCTGTTCGGCAACCACACCGACGACCTGAAGGACGTGGTGTACACGATGCGCTTCGACCGGGCATCAGCCATCTTCGCCGACTTCGGCCAGTTCTACGTCGGCGCCATCACGCCGGTTGAGCAACTGTTCGCCTAGCCGCGCTGGACCTCGACCTGGCGCAGTGGTAGTGACACGTCACGACCGGTTGAGTCGAACGAGAACTCGTCGAACAGGCCAAGGCTGACGTCACCGTCGGACCCCAGCGCCAGCCCGCCGGCCGGACCCTCGTAGTTGATGTTGCGGCCCTGCGCGATCAGCCGCCTGCATTCAGCGAACGTGGTGCACACCGAGCCACCGGTGCTGACCCCTGGGATCACCGCAGCGACCATCGACGCTTGCGTGGAGCCGGTCTGCTCGGCTGCGATCATGAACAGATTGGCGCAGTCGAAGGCCTGGGTGGCGAACAGGCCGCTCGCATTCGGATCCTGCGCCGTGATGGAGTTGAACAGCGCTGTGTTGTCGGTGCGCACGTACGGCGAGACTCCGACGATGCGTTCGCGGATCGCCGCGCTGACCGACGCGAGCAAGCTGATCGACCACGGCCGGCGGAGCGCGTCGTTGACGACGATGTCCCGCGGCGCGGACCCGATCGCCTGGGCCAGTGCTGCCAGCACGCGCGATCCGGCGTCGGGATCACCGATCAACGCGATGGCTCCATCGCCGGCGCCGGCGACCCGCATGGCCTCCGTGGCGAACTCGGTGTCGTCCACCGCGAACCCGACAGCATCGCTCACGGTGATGCCGCGCCGGCGCAGGGCGTCCTCGAGCGCTGCCTCGAACGGGCGCCCGTAGCCGTCGTCCACGTAGGCCACCGAGGCCGAGCTTTCGCCAGTTTGTTCGATGACCTCCGCCATCGCCTCGGCCTGCAAGCTGTCCGACGGGATGGTGCGGAAGAACAGGCCCTTGTCGGGAAAATCGTCCAGCGCCAACGCAGACGCGCTCGGCGAGCACGCGGCAACGTCGGCGTCGACGACGCTGGGTGCAAGGGCGACGGCCACCGTGGACGATGCCGGCCCGATGAGCGCGTCGATGTTGGCGTCGAGGAGCTCCTGCAGCGCCACGCCGGCGGTGATCGCGTCCGCCCCCTCGTCGCGAACGACGAGCTCCACGTTCTGTCCGTTCACGCCGCCGTTGCTGCGGGCGAGCGCCACTGCGACCCGCACACCGGCCAATTCGGACTCCCCGATCGAGGCGCCCTCCCCGCTGGACGGCAGCAGTACACCGATGCGCAGCACCTGATCATCGACCGCCGGCGCCTCGGTGGACGGCGATGACACCGAGGTCTCGGGCGTGGCCACCGGTGACGGCGAAGTGCACGCCATCAGGCCGGAGCCACCGATGCCGATCACGAGCGCCCCGGCCCACGCAGTTCGCGCTCGTCGCTCGGTCATCACCCGTCGAGTGTAGGCAGGCCACGGCGCGCCGATGGCGACGGCTTGAGCCAGCGAACGGCGGGTGTGAAGATGCGGCGTGGACAACCCCGTGCAGGACGACCCCGTGCAGGACAGCCCCGTGCAGGACCTGGCCGACGCCGTCCGTCACGCGGTGCCCGGTTGGCTGGTTCGGTGCGTGGTGCAGACCGCCCGACGCCACCCAGCGTCGGCAGATGCGATGGCTGTGCTTGTGGCCGATGCCGAGGTGATGCGGGCGCAGGCCGCGCCGACGGTGCTTGCCGAACTCGACGGGCTGCTGGCGACCGATGTCGATGCCCAGACCACGAATCCGCTGAGCGTGCTGCGCGCCGCCACCCGCTTCCCCACGGCCGTCCTCAGCCGTCACGGCGTTCCGTTCGGGACGCGTGACGACTTCGCAGTCCGGGCCTTTCCCGACGACGTGTACGGGCTCAGCCCGGCGACGTGGGCGGACGTCGACGAGTCGCTCGCGGAACCAGGGCTGGTGTGGGGCGCGTGGAAGGCGATGACCGTGCTCCGGCGGCGCCGTGAGGAAGGTCAGTTGCCACCGCCACCGGTCAGCGACAGCGCTCCAGGTTGAGCGACGGTCCATCCGGACCCACCACGATGCAGCTGCGTGCCTGCAACGCGGCGCGCAGCGACGTGGCCTGTTGCACGAGCAGCGGAGCGAACTGGTCGCCGATGATGCGGGTGACGGACTCGTCGTCGAGATGGGCGCCGTCGGGGCGCAGTGTGTGCCCGGCCGCCACCTCGGCGTCGTGGATCAGCCCGGCATAACGAATTCCCTCCACCACCGACCACTGCGCATCCCACGATGCAAGCTGGCCGTTCCACGCGGAGATGTGCTCGTCGGTGCTCCACTCGGCCGGCGCGTCCGGCGCGTTGAACGGCGCGTCGGCGATCTCCAGCACGGCGCCGGTGGGTGCGAGGAGATCGAGCAGGTCACGCAATCCGGCGTTGTGGGCATCGATGAACGCCTGGTCACCCGGGGCGTGCCAGGTGCTGTCGCCGGCATAGCGCTGCAACGACTCCTCGGGCAGGCTGTCCACAGCGAGCACGAGATCCGGATGGAACGAGGCAAGTGCTTCCGGCCAACCGCTGTGAACGTTCGGGCAGTGCGACATCGAGTACTCCTGACCGATCAGGACGATGGCCTCCATGGGAATCAGCGGGCAGTTGCGCCTGCCCGCCCACAGCACCTCGACGGGCTGCCCCGATTCGGCCAGACCGCGTGCCACGCCATACGACGTGCTGTCCCCGATCACCATCACCCGCAGGTTGGTGTCTGCGGCCGCGGTGCCGTCGGCGGCGGCGGCGGCCTGCAACGGTGCAACAAGACCCGAAACGAAGCGTGTGTCGACACGCGTCAGCGGCACGGCGGTGAGGTCCGCACTCGAAACCCTCGCCTCGGCGAGCACGATGTCCAAGAAGTCACGGGTGGGTCGTACGGTCTGGTCAGCATCGACCACCACCAGTGATCCGTGGGCCTTCGTGGCAGCCACGAACGCGGCGACACCCGCTTGATCCAGCTGTTCGCTGACCCGGTAGAGCTCGGCCGCGTCGCCGGCCTGCTGACTGGCGGCGATGCGCGCCGAGAAGGCGTCGTGATCGCTCGTGCCGATGGCCAGCACCGTGAGGTCGCCGGCGCGAACTGGTTGGACAGCGCCGCAGTGCACAGGCGGCGGGAGCAGTGGTCCCACATCGATCGCCGGGCAGTCCGGCCGGACCGCATCAACCACCTCCACACCGGTCATGGCCGTGACAGAGGCGCGCATTGCGCTGACGACCGCCAGGGCGCTGCCGATGACCACGATCCGTAGCGTTGGTGCCGGC
>JAYTSB010000281.1:0-3195 GCA_043745825.1 Actinomycetota bacterium
GGGTCAGCAGAGCAATGAGCGCCAGCACCAACACGGCGACGACGCCCACGGTGGTGACGATGTGCGGCTTCAGCTCGCCGTTGCTGCCGAAGGGCACGAACCCGGGTGGCAGCGGCGTATCGCCCAGATCGGTCAGTGACGACAACCATTGCCACATCCAGATCGCGGCCCCGCCGAGGGCGAGGCCCAGTCCCCATCGGTTGTTGCGCAGGAATCCCACCGCCCCGCACACGGCCACGACGCCGATCAGACCGAGACGGCCGTACACCAGAGCGTGGCCGCCGATGGTGTCGTCGAAGTTGCTGGAGAAGGTGGTGTAGTCACCGGGGATCATCTGTCCCGCCACAGAAGCCACCGCCGCGAAGGCGCCGGCAACGCCGATCGCCACGTTCAGGCGCGGCCGCCCGTCGCCACCAGCCTGCAGCAGCGAGACCACGAGCACGATCACGCCCAGAGCCGCAGCACCGACCAGGATCCACAGCCCCGCTTCCAACCGGGTCTGGAAGAACGTGCCGCCACCCCCGGCGCCGGCAACCTCGAACGCGTTGTCCTGGGCGCGCTGGGAGATCATGTCCACGCTGCCGTACATGATGATCACGACAGGGACGAGCGAGAGACCGGCGCTGGCGGCCAGGCCGGCACCGATGCGCCGTCCCAGCACCGCCAGCACACCACCGCCGATGAGGCACGCTGCGGCCACGAGCAGCGCGATCAGCAGGTTCGTGCCGAGATACAGGTCGTTGCTCTTGTAGACGCCGACGTCGACGATGGGCGCATCGGTTCGCACGCGCAGGATCGGCACGAAGGCGGCGAGTGCGGTTGCGACTCCGGCGATGCCGGACAGCACCGCCAGCACGGTGGAGCCACGTCCGGGGCGTGTTGCCGCAGCCAAGGGCACGAACCCGGTCGGATAGGGAACCGCTTCGGTGACCGGGCCGAGGGCTGTGCCGAACTGACCCGTCGGCTCGTTCCGCACCGGCCCGCCCAGCATCGTGTCCGGCACCCTGTCCGGCAGGGGTGGGGCCTGATGTCCGGTCTGCTCCACGATCGAGAACGATCTCGTCCCACCGGGCGGTGGTGGCAGCGCCTGCGTCGGTGGGGCGAAGGCGTCGGGTGCCGACCGGGGTGCAGCGGCGGCGGGAGGAGCGACGGCGATCGGCACCGTCGGGGGAGTCGCCGGCAGCGGGCCGGCGGGCGGCACCGGCAGCGACAGGGCGCCCACCTTGGTGCCGCACAGGATGCAGTACTGCTGCCCGGTCTCCAGGTCGGCATGACATGTTGGACAGTTCATTGAACCCCTCGATCGAGCCTGGATCGTTGCAGCGGAGCACGTCGTCCGACTGCGCGAGCGAGCCTATTCGAGGTCAATTGGTGCCGAGCGTCGGCCAGTCGGAGTAGTCCTCCGGCGGATGGGTGAGCGCAGTCACCTGCTGCTCGAACCGCTCCGCCATCGCCCGGGCGAGATAGCTGTCGAACTCCGAAGCGGGCAGCGCGCGGGAGTACAGGTGACCCTGGTGACGGATGCAGCCGAGGGCAATCAGTGCGTCGGCCTGGGCGCCGGTCTCCACACCGTCGGCGGTGGCGGCGAGACCGATTTCACGCACCAGACCGATGATGGATCGCACGATGGCGCGGTCGTGGGGGTGCGCGGTGATGGTGTCGATTGATGTGCGGTCGATGCGCACCTCATCGAGCGGCAGCCGACGCAGCAGGCTGAGCGAGGACACACCGCGCGCGAAGTCGTCGAGACACACGCGCACGCCACGCACGCGCACCGCTGCCAAGTTGGCCGCGGCTGCGGCGAGGTCGTCCACCACCGCAGGCTCGGTGACGTCGAGGGTGAGCAGGGATGGCTCGATGCCTTGGATGAGGCTGTCCAGCGGGTTCTCCCGCCACGAGCGCTCTGTCGCCCGCGGTGGCACGTTGACCCGGAATCGGAATCCGTCCGGTAGGCCGAGCATGCTCAGCCGACGGATGAGCGGGCGGGCCTGCTGCATGACGAGATCAGTCATCCGCTCCAACAGCCCGGCCTGGGCGGCCACTCCGATGAAGTCCATGGCGCTGGTCACCGTACCGTCGCGGTGGATCCATCGCGCGAGGAGCTCTGCGCCCACGACCTGCCCCGTGGTGGCATCGATCTCGGGTTGGAAGTACGCGACGATGTCGCCGTCGTCCAGGGCGCGGCGGAGTGCATGCTCGCTGTCGAGACGCTCGTTGAGCTCGGAGCGGACGGTGCCGTCGAACACGTCGACCCGGTTGCGGCCCCCGGCCTTGGCGCGGTGGAGCGCGGCGTTGGCGTGGCGGAGCAGCTCACTGGAACCATCGCCGTGTGCGGGGCCGACGGCGACGCCGACGCTCACCGATGACGGCACCTCGCGTCCTTCGGCGTGCACCGGTTGTGCCAGCACGGCGGTGATGCGAGTCGCGACGGCCATGCTGGCACCGAGGTCGCAGCCGGGCAGCACGGCGATGAACTCGTCGCCGCCGATACGGCCTGCGGTGGCCCCGGGATCGATGCTGCGCGCGAGCCGATCGGCGATGACCGCAATGAATTGGTCACCACCGCGGTGGCCGAGCGTGTCGTTGATGTGCTTGAACCGGTCGAGGTCGAGGTACAGCAGTCCAACCGGCGCATTGCTCGATGCACCTGCCAACGCGACGTCGAGGGCGTCGAGCGCGCCGCGTCGGTTGAACAGACCGGTCAGGGGATCGTGAGTCGCCTGGTGGGAGAGCTGGCTGTTCAGCTCGGTCTGAGCTGCGTTCGCTTCCTGGAGCAGCTCGTGCTCCGCCGCCAACCCGGCCATCAGGTCGTTCATGCGGAGGTTGGCTTCGATCGACGCGGTGATGCCGCGGTTGGCGATCCGGTGCACGAATGAGGCGAACAGGAAGTACGACAGGCCGAGTGCGCCGACGCACATCTCTCCGGTGTCGCCGGTGCGGATCAGTGCGGCGCTGGCGAGCGTGAACAGTGGGAGACCGAGACAGATGAACAGCGACGTGCTGGCCGAGGTCAGCAGCATGCCGAATGCGCCGGCTGCGTAGGTGAACACGGCGAAGGTCAGCATTCGCTCAGCGTCGTGCGAATGGGGCACGAACAGCGCAAACCCCCATGCCAGGCCGACGGCGACGGTGGAGACGTGGATCAGCGTCGACGGGTTGCAGCCGCTGCCGCCGGCGGCGAGGTCCTGGCGGTGC
>JAYTSB010000282.1:0-1834 GCA_043745825.1 Actinomycetota bacterium
CGGCGAGGGCTGGATCGTCAACGTGTCCAGTGGCACGGGCCGACCTGCCGCAGGCCCGCCGTTCAGGACCGACGGTGTGGGCATGAGGGTCGGCATGTACGGCACCAGCAAGGCCGCGCTGAACCGGCTCACCAACGCCCTCGCCCTGGAGCTGCACGGTCGCGGGGTTCGGGTCAATGCAATCGAGCCCCGTGCGGCGGTCGCGAGTGAAGGGGCGTTGGCGCTGCTGAAGGGCGGTCTGGACGAGTCCATGTTCGAGACGATGGAGGAGATGGTGGAGGCAGCCGTTGCACTGTGCTGCTGCGGGCCCGACGACACCGGTCAGGCCTGCGTCAGCCTCGATGTGATCGAGGCGTTGGGCCTTCAGGTGCACGGGCTCGACGGGATGCCGCTGTCACGACCCTGACACGATCGGGACGAACGCCGTTCGCCCCTGCGCACTCCGCCCGCTGGGTGAGCGGTTCGTCGACACCGTGGACGTTGCGCTGATCGTCCTGCAGGAGTCGTCGTCGCGCGTGCGGATCGAAGAACATGGGGCGCACGCATCGGAACCCGCCACTGGAAAGCGCCTCAGCATGTCGATCGCCATCACCGAAGACCATCGCTCACTCGCCGACACCGTCAGCAGTTTCGCCGAGAAGCGCAACACGCGTGGCGCAGCCCGTGCGCTGTTGGAGACGCCGACCGAGGCGCTGCCCGCCTTCTGGAGCGAGCTCGCCGGCCTCGGCTGGTTGGGTCTCCACCTGCCCGAGGAGTTCGGCGGTTCCGGTTACGGGCTCGAAGAGCTGGTGGTCATCGTCGAGGAGCTCGGCCGCGCCGTCGCGCCCGGCCCCTTCGTGCCCACCGTGATCGCCAGCGCCATTGTCGACGCCACGGCCGATGACGCGACGAAGGCACGACTCCTGCCCGGCCTGGCCGACGGATCGGTGCTCGGTGCGGTCGCGCTCGGCGGTGCTGTCACCGTGGCTGACGGCAAGGCGTCCGGCTCGGCCGGCGTGGTGCTCGGTGGTGGGCTGGCCAACCTGCTGCTCGTGCCCGTCGGTGACGACGTTGCCGTGATCGAGGTCGGCGAGGGCGTCACGGTGGACACGCCGCTGAACCTGGACCCCACCCGGCGCACCTCGCGCATCACGCTCGCCGGAGCCCCTGCCACGGTCATCCCCGGTGGGATGCGGGCACTCGTGGACCTCGCTCGCGTCGTGCTGTCGGCCGAGGCCGTTGGTCTGGCCAGTGAGTGCACACAGCTCGCTGCGGCCTACTCCAAGGACCGCATCCAGTTCGGCCGACCGATTGCGATGTACCAGGCCGTCAAGCACCACTGCGCGAACATGATCGTGGCCACCGAGCTGGCCACCAGCGCAGTGTGGGATGCCGCTCGCGCCGCGGCCACCGGTGGCGATCAGCTGACCTACGCCGCAGCTGTCGCCGCCACCCTCGCCGCCCCGGCGGCCGACCTGTGTGCCAACCTCAGCACGCAGGTGCACGGTGGCATCGCCATCACGTGGGAGCACGACCTGCACCTCTATATGCGCCGGGCCACCACGCTGTTGAACCTGCTGCAGGCCGAGGCCGCGGCGGCTGAGCTGACGGGTCTCACCCGGCGTGGCGTTGTGCGGGCCAAGACCGTGGAGCTGCCCCCGGAGGCCGAGGCCATCCGCGATGAGGTCAAGGTGTTCGCCGAGAGCATCAAGGACCTGAGCGCCGAAGACCAGCGCACGAAGCTGATCGAGACCGGCTACGTGATGCCGCACTGGCCCAAGCCCTACGGGCGTGCCGCCGGCGCGATCGAGCAGCTCGTGATCGAGCAGGAGTTCGTCAACGCCGGCATCAAGCG
>JAYTSB010000283.1:0-5485 GCA_043745825.1 Actinomycetota bacterium
CTCGCGGCGTGGTGGCGGATACCCGTCCGCTCCGTGCTGGACGTGGGTGCCGGGAAGGGTTACTGGCGGGACTGGCTGGCCAACGAGCACCCGCGTGTCCACTACCACGGCCTCGACATCAGCGCCCATGCATCGCGACGCTACGGACACGAGCACGCGGACATCTCCACGTGGACTCCCCCGCGCGCCTACGACCTGGTGATCTGCCAGAGCGTGCTGCAGTACCTCGATGACGAGGCGGTGATTCGCGCCGTTCCCGTGCTGGGCGCCGCGTGTCGCGGCCTGCTGCTCGTCGAGGCGCCCACGGTCGCCGACCGCACCGAAGTCATCGATCCACAGCTCACCGACCTCGACATCCATTGGCGCACGGGTGACTGGTACCGCACGTTGCTCGAACGCCACTTCGTCGAGATCGGCGCCGGCCTATGGGCCAGTCGGTCACTGCCGATCCCGTTCTTCGAACTCGAGCGCGCTCGCCGAGGCGGTGTCTCGAACCGCGTCACCAGTCGCGTCGTCAGTCGCGTGATCGAGCACTGAACTGCGTGCGCGGACCGAGGAACAGTCAAGGACACGTCAAGTCTCGTCCCCGCTCGTGACGGTACGAACGCGGTGAGTCGGGATACGACTTGTGGAAGTGAACTCGCGACGTCGTCGGCAAAGATTCAGTGCACAAGCCCGTCTACAGGGTCTATTGTCGCAGGTGACAGGACGTGAGCAAGTTGAGTCGGGCCGCGTCCTGTTGACCAGTGATTGATGGGACGACAATCTGCTCGGGCGTACATGCCTCGGCAGTGCAAAGGGGATCACCATGCGTGGCAATGTCAAGCGGCGTCTCGCCGCCTTTACCGCGGTTGTAGTGGGCATGGGCGGCGGACTCTTCGTCACTTCCCAGAGCGAGGCCGGGGGTGGACCCAAGTCGTACACCGTCGCCGCCAGTCCAGCTCGGCTGACCGCGGGCTCGGCAGGCCAGCTCGCAACCATTGCGCTGACCAACACGAGTCGCAACGCGATCTCGTTCAGCGCAGTGAACTTTCTGATCCCGACGGGCCTCACTGTCATCAGTCCGTCGCTGCTCGACGCCGCACCTGGCGTGGCCTCCGTCGAGGGCAGCGTCCTCAAACTCCGCGATCTGACTACGCCCAAGGATGCAACGGTCACCGTGCAGTTCACTGTTGTGGCGTCGGTCCAGCAGACGTGCTCGGCGTACGTCTTCGCAAGCGACGTCCGGCAGTCGAACGACTTCAACGGCCAGAACAACAAGTTCGCACTCAGCGGCACCGACGCCACGTTCAGCGGTCCATGCAGTTCGTCGACCGTGACCTGCACCGCCGGCGACAGCCGGAACTGTACGACGGGCGTGGTCCAATCCACGGGTGGGAACACGGCTGAGGTCCTGCTCAACGATGGCGACGGCGTGTCCGCGACGCTTTCCGCCTCTTTGGTCGCAGCTAATTTCACGTGCGCCGAGTACTCGCCCACCTCCGACCGCTTGAACTTCAACGTCGCAATCACGTACGGCAGCCTCACCAACGTCACCAAGACCGTCACCTTTAGCCAGCCGGTCCCGGTCGCCTCGCAGCTACCTACCTGGCAGTATCAGGCGTGCTTCCAGGCGCCCTACGACTTCCCGGCTCTGCTGCCGTCGCAGCTTCCGGAGGACTTCGCCAACGGCAACTTCGCGAACAACACCATCGTCGGCACCGGCGCCAGCACCGCTTTGTACCCCACCGGTACGTACACCGGTCTCCTGCTGCCATGCAGTGCCGGGTACGGCGTGCCGTGCCTCGGGAATCCGTTGAACTTCGCGCAGCCGGGCGTCACGATTTCCGGCGAAAGGGTGTCGATCACCGTGACGGTTCCCGCCAAAGATCCGGGCATGCGGTTCTGATCAGAAGCAGGATGTCGGCATGACATCGCCGACGTCTCCTGCCGACGATCCATCCGCACCAGCCGTCTGCTTCGGTTGCCGCGCATCGGTTCAAACCGAGTGGAGACACTGCGCATCCTGTGGGTTGCGCCTTGCCACCGACGACGAACCCGAGCGTGAGCACGTTGTCACGGTCGTCGTGTCCGACCTGCAGGGCTCCACCGCCCTGGCCGAAGCATTGGACCCGGAGTCCTTGCGCCTCGTCCTCGATCGCTACTTCGACGAGCTCGGTGCGGTCCTCGAATCCCACGGGGGCCGCATCGAGAAGCGCATCGGCGACATGATGGTGACGGTGTTCGGATTGCCGGTCGCTCGACCCGACGACGCCGTTCGGGCCCTCCGTGGCGCGTCGGAGAGTCAGCAAAGCCTTACCAGCCTCAACGAACGGTTGGAGGCGGGCTGGGGCGTGCGCCTGACGAACCGCACGGGCGTCTCCACCGGCAAGGTGGTGTACGCCACGGCTGGTGGTGCACACCGCGTGCTGGCGGGTGACGCCCTTGAGACCGCGGGCGGGCTGGAGCCGGTTGCGCCTCCGCTCGAAGTCCTCGTGTCCACGAGCACTGCGGCGCTTGTCGGCGACCACGCAGAACTCGGCGAGGCTCAGCCCTACACGTTCAAGAGCGGACCAGTGATCACTGCCCACCGCCTGCTGGCGGTGGACGCCGGCGAGCCCGAGCCTGTGGTGGTGGTCGACGGCCGAACCTGCAGCGGTTGTGGGGCACCTGCGACAGATGGAGCAACCTGGTGCGTTGCCTGTGGGTCACCGCTCGTTCGCCGCAACCGCCGTCAGGAGAGCCGGCGAACGTTGACCATCGTGTTCGCCGATCTCAAGGTGGAACACGTCCGCGACGGCGTGGATGCGACGAGCGAGCGAGCTGCGATGCTCGTCGCCTTTAACGCCGCCCGACGCGCCCTCGATCTGCACGGTGGCACCGTCGAGAACTTCATCGGCGACGCGGTGATGGCGGTCTACGGGCTCGACCGACGGCACGAGGACGACGCGCTGCGCGCCATCCGCGCCGCTCTGGAAGTGCACGAGCAGCTCGACGCGATCGCCACTGATCTGGCCGATCGCTACGGCGTGCGGATCATCGCGCGCATCGGTGTGAACACCGGCCCCGTGATCGCCGGAGACCCGACGGCCGGCGAGCGTCTCGTCACCGGCGATGCGGTCAACGTTGCAGCCCGGTTGGAGCAGACAGCCAAACCCGGCGCAGTCGTCATCGGCCACCTCACCCGCCAACTGGCGGGCCCTTCGGTGACCCTGGAGGCGCTGCCGCCGTTGACGCTGAAGGGCAAGGCCGATCCCGTGCCTGCATACCGGGTGCGCGACGTCCAGAACGTCGAGACGGCACCACGACGCTTCGAGTTGCCGTTCACCGGGCGCGACGCCGATCTGGCGCTGCTGCGCTCGGTCTGGGCCGAGGTGGTCGAACGGTCGGGGTGGCAGCGCGTTCGCATCATCGGCGATGCCGGCATCGGCAAGAGCCGCCTCGTGTATCACCTGCTCGACGACCTGCGTGGCACCGCCCAAGTCCTCCGGGGCGCGTGCCTGCCGTACGGCGAGGGAATCACGTTCTGGCCGATGGCAGAGATCGTCCGCTCGACATCGGGCATCACCACAGGCACCGACGTGGAGACTGCAAGGCGCGCCATTGAAGTGATCTCTCCCGAGCCCGAGGTGACCGTGCGCCTCCACGCCCTCCTCGGCCTCGACGACCGCACCGTGCCCGTCACCGAACTGTTCTGGGCCATCCGGCGATTCCTCGAACATCTCGCTCGCGAGCGCCCATTGGTCGTGGTGATCGATGGCCTGCAGTGGGCCGAGCCGACTCTGATCGACCTGCTCGATGACATCGTGTCGAACGGCGCAGACGTGCCGGCGCTGCTGGTGACAATGGAGCGAGGCGAGACTCCGATCGACGATCTGACGACGATCGACCTCCAACCACTGGACGACGCCACCTGCCAAGCGCTGCTCACCGAGGCCATGGGGCCGGATGCCCTGCCACAAACATTGCGACGCAACATCGTTCGGTCGTCAGCCGGCGTGCCGCTGTTCATCGAACAGCTGCTGACGATGCTGATCGACGACGGCCGACTCGTCGACGACGGCTCCGGCTGGCGGATGACGGTAGCCGTCGAGGACCTGACGGTTCCGCCGACGATCGAAGCACTGCTGGCCGCACGTGTCGATGCACTGCCGCCCGACGAGGTGGACGTCATCGAACCCGCGTCCGTGATCGGGCGCGAGTTCAGTATCACGGCGGTGGCGGTCCTGCGCGGCGCGGCTGTGGCCGAGGACGTGATGGCCTCGCTCAACCGTCGTCAGCTCGTGGCCCCGTCGGGTGCCGCCGACGCGCTCGCCGATCACCGCTTCCGTAACCTGCTCATCCGCGATGTGGTCTACGAAGGCCTGCTCAAGCGCTCGCGTGCGGCATTGCATCAACAGTTCGCAGAATGGCTGCTGAACGGTCCTGCGGCCGGGCGCATCACCGAGGTCGAGGAGATCATCGGCTACCACTTCGAGCGCGCCTACCGCCTCGGCGCGGAGGTTTCGGCCGTCGATGAGAATACCGCCGATGTCGGCCGTCAGGCGTCGCATCACCTCGGCGCGGCCGGCGACCGCGCCTTCGCCCGTGGCGACATGCCAGCTGCGGCAAATCTGCTGCAGCGAGCTGCCGGCACCCTCCACGGCGGCGGGTCGCGCGCCGCGCGACTGCTGGTGCAGGCCGGCGACGCGAGGTTGGAGACGGGAGCCTTTCCCGAGGCCACGCAACGCTACGACGAAGCGGAGCAGCTGGCCAACGCCGTCGGTGACGCCGCAGCCGCCGCGGCCGCATCGCTCGCCCGCACAACCCTCGGCTACCTCACGGGTGATGGCGTGGACGACGCTGCGGCCATTGCAGTCACCGATGAGCTGCTGCCGGTGTTCGATGCAGCTGCAGACCACGCGGGTACGGCACGTTGTTGGAGGCTGCGCACCTATGTGGACATGTTCCACTGCCACTGGGGCGCCGCCGAGCGCTCCGCCACCGCGACGATCCGCTACGCCCAACAGGCCGGCGACGTGGTGCTTGAGCACCGCGTGCTGCCCGCACTCGCCGGATTCGCGCTCTACGGGCCGACGCCGGTGCCACGCGCCCTCGCGGTTTGTGACGACCTGCTCCGTGATGCCGGATCGGATCGGCGTTCGCGATCGTTGATCGGGCAGTTCAGCTCGCATTTGCTCGCCCTCGACGGCGACTCCGACCGCGCCCGCGATCTGTGTTCGTCAGCACGAACGAACCTTCTCGAGCTGGGCTGGAACTTCGACGCCGCGCTCGTCTCGATCCACCTTGGTCCCATCGAACTGATGGCCGACAGGCCCGAGGCAGCTGAGAACGAGTTGCGTCGTGACTACGACACGTTGCGCGACATGGGCGAACGCAACTACCTGTCCACCACCGCCTACCTGCTCGGCGAGGCCATCCGCAGGCAGGGACGTCTCGACGAAGCGATCGCCCTCGCCACCGAGTCCCAGTCGTTGGCGGCGGAGGACGACGTGTTCTCCCAGAT
>JAYTSB010000284.1:0-2724 GCA_043745825.1 Actinomycetota bacterium
GCGGTGTGTGTGCCAGAACGCGGGGCAGACCACCGCCGAGGGAGACCGGTGCCAGGCCCGTGTCGAGCACGACGATCGAGCACGGTTCGCCCGGCAACCAGTGTGGGTTCCGTAGCAGTTCGGGGTGCTTGCCGGTGCGCTTCACACTGCTGTGCGACGGTGGCTCGCCTGTGCCGGCACTCGGCGGGGGTGCACAGCATCCGAGTGGGGCGCCGCATCCGCATCCACACCCGTATCGACATCCGCATCCGCATCCATACCCGCATCCGCATCCGCCTCCGCATCCGGCGTTGGCGTTGGCGTGGACGGCCGGGTTGGCATGAACGGCCGGGTTGGCATGAACGGCCGGGTTGGCATGAACGGCCGGGTTGGCATGAACGGCCGGGTCGGCATGAACGGCCGGATTGGCATGAACGGCTGGGTTGGCGAACATCGCTGCCTCCGCGTACGCCTCGGCGGCCGCGAACAGGATGTGGTTGGGCTGGGCCCGACGTCCCCGGGCGCGTAGGGCCGTGGCGATGCCCAGCTCGCCGGGCACACCGGTCACGAGCACCAGCGCGGGACCGATCGGCACGATCGTGAAGTCTTCGCGGCCGGTCAGTTCGACGAGCTCTGGCACCGCAGAGGCATCGATGACCAGCTCGCCCGGCCGGTATGCGAATCCACCACCGGATCCGCTGAAGCGGACCGTCTTGGCCCACCGGCGAGTGGCGCTGACGTGTTCGGCTGAGCCGGCTGGCTGCTGGTCTGCGCCGGGCCGGTCGGCGCCGGGCCGAATGGCTGGCTGCGGGTCCGGCAGTGGGTCCCGCTGTGGATCTGGTGTGTCCATGACTTCCTCTTCTCGCTCCGTCGGAGTGCAACGCGAACTACGGTGATCATCGACCAGACGGCCGAGGTGACCAGCATGACAGATCGAAAAGACCGTCCTGTCGGTTCGGGCGACGATCTGCGATCGCTGTCACGGCGTGGTTTTGACCTCGTCCAAGCAGATCCGGAGATGGCCGAGCGCCTTCTCCGGGTTGTCGTCGGCGCGACCGACGAGGGCGACGTCGATCCCACAACGCATGTGACAGCCCTCTGGGGTCTTGGACGACTGGCACACGATCGCGGCGCGATCGACGACGCCCTCATCGTGTACAGAGAGGCCGTCGCGATCGCGCTGGATACAGATTGCCCCGAACTCGCTGCCGAGGTTCGGGTCAGCTGGTCGGTCTGCCTTCAGGCGAGCGGTGAGACCGATCAGGCGCTCGAGCAGTTGGCGATCGCCGAGCCGTTCCTCTGCGGGGCACCGGCCGGTCGGCTGCACATGCAGCGTGGGTTCTTGATGGCCATTCTCGGCGAACGTTCGGCTGCGGTCGAGCAGTACGACCGAGCCCTTCCGCTGCTGGTCTCGGCCGGTGACGAGCTCGCTGCGACGCGGTTGATCTCCAATCGAGGTGTGCTCCACATACAGCTCGGGAATTCGGCGCGAGCGAGTGCCGACCTCCTCGAATCGCAGAAGATGGCCGAACGGCTCGGACAGCACGTGCTGGCCGCGAGCGCATTGCAGAACCTGGCCTACCTCGATGGTCGACTCGGGCGATTTCCGGCGGCCCTGCGCGGATTCGCGGCAGCGCGACGGCACTACGCCGATGTTGGTTCCCCCGGCCGCTACATCGGCGACCTGGACATCGACGAATGCGGCGTGCTGATCGAGGCGGGACTCGGTGCGGAGGCCGAGCAGATCGCTCGCCGGGTGGTCGAAGCAGCGCGCCGAAGTGGCAACACTGCCCAGCTCGCTGAGGCACTCGTCTCATTGGCGCGCAGTCGACTGATGATCGGTGACGCGGCCGGAGCCGAACTCGTTGCCGAAGAAGCATCCGTGTTGTTCGGCGCGTCGAGCCGCAGCGCGTGGATCGCCATCGCTCGGTACCTGGTGATCATCGCCCGGGCCGCTGACGAGGGACAGCGCCGCACGGCGGTACGTCAGTTCGTCCGTCTCCGCGACGTCGCCGATCGGCTCGAACATCACGGCTGGCTGTCCGAGGCGGCCGAGGTCCGGGTGCTCACGGGACGATACGCGCTGGAGGCAGGCCGCCGTGACATCGCCGGTGACGTCTTGTCGACGGCAGCGGGCGCGCGGCGCCATCCGCTCGCCCGGGTGCGCGCCGAGGCGTGGTACGCCGCAGCCCTCTTGGCCCAGGCCGATGGCGATCAACGCGCGACCTTCCGGGCACTCGCCGCAGGATTGCGTTCGGTCGATACATATCGCGCAACGCTCGGCGCCGCCGAGCTACGCAGTCGAGCGGCTCAACTGGGTGCGCCACTCGCTGCCCTCGGGCTGCGGCTCGCAGTCGAGGGCGGATCGCCACTGACGGTCTTGCGTTGGGCCGAACGGTGTCGCGCGGCGGCGCTCGGCACGGCAAGTGGTTCGTACCGTGCCCCGGCGGACACCGGCGCAGCCGCCGGGCTGGACCGGCTGCGCCAGGCGCGACTGGCTCTCGTAGACGCGCGAGCAGGTGATGATGCAACGACGAGAGCCCTCGTCAGCCGAGTCGCGGAATTGGAGTCCGAGGTGACGAGGCGGACCCGGCACCGCGACGCTGTCGGCGCAACTCGGAGGCGGGTGATCGACACAGCTGGACTGCGCCGGGAACTGGGCGATGCAACGTTGATCGAGTTCATCGAGACCGGGGGTGACGTGTACGCCGTCGTGATCGGTGATGGTCCGTCGCATCTGACCCA
>JAYTSB010000285.1:0-7134 GCA_043745825.1 Actinomycetota bacterium
CGTTGATCGAGAGGGGTTTGCCGTGGTGCCATTTGAAAACGTGCTCGACATGGTCGGCAACACGCCGATGGTGGACGTCAGCCTGCTCTCGCCCAATCCCAACGTGCGGATCTACGCCAAGCTGGAGGGCCAGAACCCGTTCGGCTCGGTCAAGGACCGCATCGCCAAGAACATGATCGAACAGGCCGAGAAGAACGGGAGCCTGCAGCCGGGCCAGACCATTCTCGAACCGTCCTCGGGCAACACCGGCATCGCCCTTGCGGCGATCGCGAAGATGAAGGGCTACCCGATCAAGATCCTCATGCCCGAGAGCGTGAGCATCGAGCGTCGGCAGATGTTGCAGGTCTTCGGCGCCGAACTGATCCTCACCCCGGGCGCAGAGGGCAGCAACGGCGCGGTGCGGCGGGCTCAGGAGATGGCCGCCCAGCACCCGGAGTATTGCTTCCTCTACCAGTACGCAAACGACGCCAACCCGCAGGCCCACTACGAGGGCACTGGGCCGGAGATCTACCGGGACGTACCGGAGATCACCCATTTCGTCGCCGGCCTGGGCACGAGCGGCACGCTGATGGGCACCGGTCGCTACCTCAAAGAGCAGAACCCCGACATCAAGGTGATCGCCATCGAGCCACCGCTGGGCGAGCGCGTCGAAGGCCTCCGCAACCTCGAGGACGGCTACATCCCGCCCGTGTTCGAGCAGTGGCACGGCTTCGACATCCTCGACCGCAAGCGCGTCGTGCGTCCACGCGAGAGCATCGAGTGGATGCGCCGTCTGGTGAACGAGTGCGGCATCTTCGCCGGCATCTCCGCCGGTGCCGCCATGGCAGGCGCAGCCAAGGTGGCGGCCCAGATCGACGAGGGCGTGATCGTGTTCATCGTCTGCGACAACGGCTGGAAGTATCTGTCCACCGGCGCGTACACCGACGACCTCGACGAGGCCGAGTCCAAGGCCGAAGCGATCATCTACTTCTAAGCTCAGGTCCTGAGTCAAAGTTCGTCGCAGAAGCTGCGCCAGGCCGTCGTCCCAGCCGGCCGACGTCTGCCGTCCGGTCGCCTCGCGACGGATTTGTATGATTCGCATCGTTGAACGGATGGGGCCGTGTGCAGCGATCCCGAACCGTACGCACCATCGCATCGCACCAACGACGAATCGAGGCAGACATGAAGAGCTCGACTGCGGCCGGCCGGCCCCGACTCACCAGCCGCCCTTCGCGTCCGTCCAGACTCGTGACGCTGACCTCGTGGACAAGTTCCTCGCACCATTCGAGTTCACGGTCACGGGGAAGTGGACCAAGTACGCCTCGAAGGAGACGTTTCTTTGGAACACCCGCGTCGGTGTCGTGAAGAGTGAGTTCTTGGTGACGACCAGTGGGGCCATCGCTGGCACAACACCTCAGGAGGCCGTCGACGGTTTCTGCGCCACGGCAGCTAAGGGCGGCAACACGTCGACCAATACCGAGTCAACGATCTTTGGTGTGGCTGCGGTGCAACGTGACTTCGTGGCGGCAACGGACTGCTCCTCACCGGGACACGTGGGATTCGGCGAGAACTCGTGGTTTGTCCCGTCCGGGAACACGATTCGGATCATCTCGGCCCAGGTGGGCCCGAACGTGATCTCCGTGATTGCGGATGCCCCCACGGACCAGTGGCCGACGCTGTCCCCGAGATCGATGACTTGGTGGCGTCGCTGACGCTGGCCAGCTCGTGACCTGACGCGACACTCTCGTCAAGGCGTCTCCGCCAGCGCTTCGAACAGCGCAAGCACGTTGGCCGCGCCGGTGCCGACCCGGTGGCCGGTGCGTGAGATGAATCCGAGCTGCAGGCCCAGGGTGGGATCGTGGATCGTGAAGAACTGCTCGTGACCGTTTGCGTCGACCACGACGTCAGTGAGGAGGGGTGCATCGACGGCCGTGAGCGCCGCACGTGCGTAGCCGGCGTTGAGGACGTCGATGGCGAGGTGCTGGATGCCGCTGCCGTGTTTGGTGAGGTAAGCGGCGACAGCGTCGCTGGCCTCGGGGCCGACGAGCACGATGGTCACACCACCCGCTGCGACGGCGCGCATGCCGGTGGTCTCGTCACCGGCGAGGGGCACGAGGTGGAACCCGAGGTGATCCGTCAACCTGTCCGACGCAGCGTCGAGGTCGTGGACGGCGATGACGACGTGATCGATGCGCGTCGCAACCGTGTCGAGTGCTGACCGAGCGCTCTCCGGCGCGGCGGCTTTGTCCGGAGCGGCATCAGGTCGGGTGCCGGCGACCTCGATGCGATGGGTCTCCGCGAGCAACACGCGGAACACCTGCTCGGCAAAGTCCGGATCCACGCAGCGATCGATGGCCCACTGGCGGCGGCTCGTGATGACGTCACGCACTCGCGTCGGCTGGATGACGGGCGTGTCGGTTCCTTCCTTCACCCGGGCAACTTCCTCGCACACAGCC
Source organism: Actinomycetota bacterium (assembly GCA_043745825.1). Taxonomy (GTDB): domain Bacteria; phylum Actinomycetota; class Acidimicrobiia; order Acidimicrobiales; family Ilumatobacteraceae; genus WLMZ01. The sequence continues at coordinate 2,436 of JAYTSB010000285.1, forward strand.
AGGCGCGCGGCGAGCACATCGACCAGCTGTTGGTCGAGTTCGTCGATTCGAGCACGGAGTTCGGGGAGACCGGTCACGCACCTGAACCTAGCGAACGCGTCCGTTGATCAACGGGTGCGCTGATCAGCGCAGTGGCGGAGGGGGAGAGTCCGAGGCGAAGATGCCCGGGAGCGGCGTGCTGCGCGGCCGGCCGACCGACGGGTCGTGTGGATTCGGGGGCAGGGGTTGGCTCGGCGGTCCAGCGAACGGTGAAACCGGCGCAGTGGCGCCGAATGGCGGCGGCGGCGGTGGAAAGCCGGGTTGTGGGTACGGCTGGGGTGGGTACGGCTGCTGGGGAAAGCCCTGCTGGAGCTGCCGTGGCGGAGAGGCACGACCACGTTTGACGATGCGGACAATCGAGCTGACGGCGAGGATCACGATGATGATCAGTCCTCGGCTGAAGCGAAGGAGGTCGTACCAGTACGCAAGCATGCCCAACACGTTGCGAACGTAGCACTGGTTGCCGCAGGCCCTCTCCGCCCCTAACCTTGCAAGGTCCGTGAGGGCCATACCTCTCACGTGATGCTGTCGGATCCGCCGGATCCGCGGCGACCTCCTTTGGGAAGGCAGACATCATGTCGAAGCAAGACGTCATCGGCGAGCACAAGCTCCACGAATCGGACACGGGTTCCCCCGAAGTCCAGATCGCGCTCCTCACAGCGCGGATCAATCACCTCACCGAGCACCTGAAGAAACACAAGAAGGACCACCACAGCCGTCGTGGCCTCCTGATGCTCGTCGGCCAGCGCCGCAGCATGCTCGACTACGTTCGCAACCGCGACGTGCAGCGCTATCGCGACATCATCGCCAAGCTCGGCCTGCGCCGCTGAGCCCCGGCGGGCCGTGTGTGCTCGATCGTGTGAACCGCCGGGATCCGGGGTAGGTCAAGCACGCTGGTGCAATGTGCTCCAGTTCTCCGAAGGACGGTCATGCATCCACATTCCAAGATTGACGACAAGCCGCAAACGCTGGTGGGGGTGTCCTTCCAGGATGCCTTCCGGGCCCAGGAGTTCATGTCAGCCGCGTCTCGACTCGCGTCGCGCCATTCGCTGCAGGTGCACGATGCAGTCGTGGTAGCCAAGGACGAGAACGGCCACACCCGGGTGGTGGAGACGATCGATCCGCAGCCGGGACGGGCGGCGCTGTCCGGCGCGATGTGGACCGGCCTGCTCGGGCTGCTGTTGCTGGGGCCCGTCGGCTGGTTGGCCGGCGGCGTGATCGGTGCTGGCGCCGGAGCCGTGGCGGCCAAGGCCGTCGACCTCGGTGTGCCAGACGAGTGGGTGGCCTGGTTCCGCGACGCCGTTCAGCCGGGCACCACCACCGTGGTGCTGCTGCTCACCGACGTGAAGATGGACGCCCTGGTGGAGGAAGCCAAGCGCTTCGTCGGGGCCGAGCTGATCTACGCCAACCTCGACCCGATCAGCTTCGACCGTGTGCTCGCCGCGTTCGGTGGCAGCCCGCGCTCGGCCGACGATGCCCTCAACGGCGGTGCCTCCATCGACGATGCCTCCATCGACGGTGCCTCCAACGACGATGCCCCCGACGCCGGCGCCCTTCACGCCACGGCCCCTGCGGACAGCGCTGACGCGACAGCTGCGTCGCATCCGGGCGCCCCGGAGCCGACCGGCGACTGAGCCGGCATCCATGGCAATCGAGATCTGGTCTGTTCTCGCCCAGAACCTGCCCGAACACGCCCGCAACCCGATCCACACCGACGCCGGGGGCGGTCGCGACGCTGGAGCACGAGGCCATCATCGACGCAGCCCCCCGGTCGAACTGATCGCCCCCGTCCGTGGTGGGGTCACGGTGGGTGGTGGGCAGATCACGCGAACAGGCACGATGCCACCTCGCCGGACCCTGCGGGTGATAGCCTGGCACAGTCCCGGGTCCTTACTCGGGGCCAACTAACCACCAGAGCGGACAACCGGATCGGTTGTCAGTCGCCTCTGCCGGTGCGCTGCGAGCGCTCGGGACCCGCCACGGGGACCGGCTGTTCCGGGTACCGACACTGCCGACTGGGAACCGACCTCCGCTCCAAATGCCGAGGCGTGAGAAACAACGCGCCCGGCCGAAAGGAGCTCCAATGGCAGATGCCATTCGAGTGTCGGGCCCCGTTGCGGGTACCGACAAGACCCTGTCCTTTGAAACTGGCAAGCTCGCGCAGCAGAGCCAGGGCGCCGTCGTCGCCAGCATCGGTCGTACGACCGTGCTTGCCACGGCCAACGCCGCGAAGGAAGCCAAGCCGGGAACCGATTTCTTCCCCCTGACCGTTGATGTCGAAGAGCGTTCCTACGCCGCTGGAAAGATTCCGGGCTCGTTCTTCCGTCGCGAAGGCCGCCCCACCGAGGCAGCGATCCTCACCTGCCGTCTCACCGACCGCCCGCTGCGCCCGTGCTTCCCCGACGGCTTCCGCAATGAGACCCAGGTCGTGCTCACCGTCATGGGTGCCGACCAGGAGAACCCGCACGACGTGCTTGCAATCAACGCCGCCTCGGCCGCGTTCCAGATCAGCGGCATACCGTTCGACGGTCCCGTCGGCGCCGTGCGCATCGCCTACAGCCAGGACGGCGAGTGGATCCCTCACCCCACCTATGCCGAGGGTGAGGCCAGCACGTTCGAGCTCGTCGTGGCCGGCCGTCTGATCGCCGGCGGCGACGTGGCGATCATGATGGTGGAAGCCGGCGGCACCGCCAAGAGCTTCGCCTACTACGCCGACGGCGCCCCAAAGGTGGACGAAGCCGTCCTTGCCAGCGGCCTCGAAGCCTGCAAGGTGTGGATCAAGGAATCGATCGATCTGCAGACGCAGCTCGTCGATGCCGTCGTCGCCGCCAAGGGCCCGATCCCGCAGCTCGCCTTCAGCGTGCTGGTCGACTACACGCCCGACATCTTCGACGCGGTCGCCGGCCTGATCACGGAGCCGCTCGGCCACGCCATCACCATCAGCGGCAAAGCCGAGCGCAACGCCGCCACCGATGCCGCCAAGGACCAGGCCCTCACCGCACTCTGCGGCGAAGGCGCGGCGTTCGCCGGTCGCGAGCGTGAGGTCAAAGAAGCCGTACGCAGCCTGACCAAGAAACTCGTCCGCAAGCGCATCGTCGACGAAGGCCTGCGCATCGACGGTCGTGGTCCTCGCGATCTGCGTCCGTTGTCGTCCGAGCTCGGCATCCTCCCGACAGCGCACGGCACCGGCCTGTTTCAGCGCGGCGAGACCCAGGTCCTCAACGTGGCGACCCTGGCCATGCCGAAGATGAACCAGCTGCTCGACACGCTGGATCCCGAGACCCACAAGTACTTCCTGTTCCACTACAACATGGCCCCGTGGGCCAACGGTGAGACGGGTCGTGTCGGCACGCCGAAGCGTCGTGAGATCGGCCACGGTGCGCTCGCCGCTCGTGCCCTCATCCCGGTGCTGCCCAGCCTCGAGGAGTTCGCCTACGCGCTGCGCCTCGTGGCCGAGGTGCTGGCCTCCAACGGCTCGACCTCGATGGCGTCGGTCTGCTCCGGCAGCTTGGCCCTGATGGATGCCGGTGTGCCGATCAAGGCGCCTGTCGCCGGCATCGCCATGGGCCTCGTCTTCGCCGAGGGCAAGTACACCACCCTCACCGACATCCTCGGAGCCGAGGATGCGTTCGGCGATATGGACTTCAAGGTCGCGGGCACCGCCGATGCGATCACTGCCCTGCAGCTGGACACCAAGATCGACGGCATCCCCGCCGACGTCCTCATCGCAGCGCTGGACCAGGCCAAGGAGGCTCGTACAGCGATCCTCGAGAACATGAACGCCTGCATCGCTGCGCCTCGCTCCGAGGTCAACGAGACCGCCCCCAAGATCGTCTCGTTCAACGTGCCGCTCGACAAGGTCGGCGAGATCATCGGCCCCAAGGGCAAGGTCATCAACACGATCCAGCAGGAGACCGGCGCCGACATCAGCGTCGACGACGACGGCGTGCAGGGCATCGTGTCCATCGGCTCCGTCGACGGCTTCCGCGTCGAGGAGGCCAAGGCCCGAATCCTCAGCATCATCGACCCGCCGAAGGCGGATCTCGGTGGCGTGTACATGGGTCGTGTCGTGAACATCACCAAGTTCGGTGCGTTCGTGAACATCCTCCCCGGCCGTGACGGCCTGGTGCACATCTCCAAGCTCGGTGGTGGCAAGCGGATCAACTCCGTCGAGGACGTGCTCAGCCTTGGCGACGAGATCGAGGTGAGCGTCGACGAGATCGACGACAAGGGCAAGGTCAGCCTCAGCCCGGCGAGCATGCCGGCGCCGGAGCCCGGCGAGAACGGCGAGCGCGGCAGTGACCGTGCGCCCCGTGGCGACCGTGACCGCGGCGGCGACCGTGATCGTGGTGATCGTGGCGACCGTGGCGACCGTGGCGACCGTGATCGTGGTGGCCGAGGCGACCGCGACCGTGATCGGGGCCCCCGCCGTGACACCCCTCGTGAGTCCAGCCCGGACTCGAACCTGGCCACCGTGAGCTTTGAGGATGCGTTCGACAACGAGCTGCGCAGCGAGCTGGGCGATCTCGGCCCCGCCGGCGAAGGCCCGCAGCCCGATCGTCCGCCGCGCGATGACCGTGGCAGCCGAGACCGCAGCCCGCGCCGCCACCGCTGACACACCCTGAACAACCGGCCTCGGCCGTCGGACACCTCGCAGTTG
>JAYTSB010000286.1:0-5984 GCA_043745825.1 Actinomycetota bacterium
CTCGGAGGCATCGGCCCACACGAGCGCCTCCGCATCGGCGAGATCGACCACTTCACCACCGCCGGCGATGACGGCATCCACCATCCAGGTCGGAACTGATGACGGCCCGAGCGCGACACGGGGCGCGTTGGTACTTGGCATGATCCGTCAAACGCTAGCCGGTGGTGAGAAGTGTGGCCGCAACCGTCTCACCGCTTTCGATGGCACCCTCCAGATAGCCCGTCCATGTCGCCGTGTGCTCGCCGGCGAAGTGGAGCCGTCCATGGGGTCGGCGCAAGATGTTCCAGAACCGAGTGATCTCCCCCGGCCGGTAGACGGCATAGCTGCCCCCGAACATCGGATCGGCCGACCATGCCTGGGAGAAGCCGCCCACCCGGTGGGCGAGGGTCGGGTACATCGCCCGCTGGCCGATTTCGACGAGGTCCATCCGCTCGGTCTCGGTCAGCTCAGCCAGCTCGCGTCCGCCGGCGCCGCCGGTGTAGGCCATCAGGATGCCGGTATCGCCGGATGCGCCGGCGGTGGGCTCGTACACGCGCTGCACGCGTGCCTCGGTGGTGGCGTACCCCGGCGGCCACGGGCGCGTCGGGTACTGCAGTGCCGTCTTCGTGACCGTGCCGTAGCCCAGACCCCCTACAGCGCCGGCGAGATCGTCCGGCAGCGCCGGGCTGAACACGACGCCGCGCATCGCCGGTAGCGAGCAGGCCATGACCACGGCATCGGCGTCGTAGCGGTCGTTCATGGTGTGCACGCGCACGCCACTGCTCGTGGTCTCCACGCGTCGCACCGCCTGGCCACGATGGATCGTGCCATCGGGCAGCGCGGCGGCAAGCCCGCCCGACAAGGCCCCCACGCCGCCGAGCAAACGCTGCGCTTCCACGACACCGTGTTCGGCGTGAGCGGCGGCGTAGACGGCGCGCTGCTGGGCGATGAACAGCACCGACACCTCGCCTGGTTCGGCGGCGAACTCGCCCTGCATGTTGCGGTGCGCGAACAGCTGGGCCAGTTCCCCCAGCCCGAGCTTGGCGATCACATCGGCCACCGACATCGCATCGAATCGTGCTGCGTCGGGATGCAGATCGGGCCGTGCCGGATCGGCGATGCCCTCAGCCACTGCGCTGACGTACGACTCGAACCGGTCGAGGTCGTGGATGAACCCCGGGTCCGTCTCGATCAGCTCGTCCGGGCCGAGCAACCGGCCGTCGCGGTGGAGCCAGCGTCGCACGGCTGACCACGTTGTCGTGGTGGGGTCGAGGTGCAATCCAAATCGGTGGATCAGTGCGTGCACCCGTTCGTGCACCGTGTCGATCCACTCGGCGCCGGCCTCCGCGTAGCGCCCGTCGACGAAGTCGGCGTGACGCGTGAACGCACGGCCACCGACGCGCATCGACGCCTCCAGCACGGCGACCTCGGCACCCTTCGTCACGAGCCGGTCCGCTGTGGTCAGGCCGGCCAAGCCCGCGCCGACGACCACCACACGAAGGGGCACGGTCAGTTCCCGGTGAACGTCGTGGCGATCTCTGTGCCGGATTGCCCCTGGCGACGCAGCAGGAGCGCAACGACGCCGATGGACACCAGGGTCATGCCGATGAACACCGTCGACATCGCCGCTACCTCCGGCCGAATCACGCCACCGGAGAGGCCGAACACATAGTTGGGGAACGTCGTGCGGCCGGCCGGACTGACGAAGCTGGTGGCCACGACGTTGTCCAGGCTGAGCGTGAATGCAAGCATCCCGCCGGACAGCACCGCCGGCATCACCAGCGGCAACGTGACTTGAAAGAACGCTCTCGTGGGCGTCGCGAACAGATCGGCGGCGGCTTCCTCCAGCCGCGCATCCAGGCCGGCCACGCGAGCCCGCACGATGAGTGTCACAACCGCTGAGCTGAACACGGTGTGCACGAGCACGATCGGGGTCAGTCCCTCCCGGAACACGCCGCCGAGCTTGACGAACCAGCTCAGTTGGCCGGCGCCGTCGACGATCTCCGGCGTCACCAGGATCAGCAGTACGATGGCGACGAAGCCCACCGACCATTTCCCTGGCTTGCGGGCCAGGGCGAGACCGGACAGCGTGCCGAGCACCACGGCGAGCAGCGTGCTGATGACCGCCACCTGCAGCGAGGTCACCACGGCATCCACCATCGTGGTGTTGTCAAACATCTTCCCCCACCACCGCGTGGAGAACTCGGTCCACTTGAAGATCGTCTTGAACTTGTTGAACGACATCGCGATCAAGAAGAAGATCGGTGTGAACAGGAACAGGATCACGAGCGCGGACCAGCCGGGCAGCAACAGCTTGGCGACACGAACACGCAAGCGCACGAGCGCAGATGGTGGACGGGGGGCGACGGCAGTCATCGTGCCGCCAGTGTGACGCGGCGGTTCGCGGCGAGCAGCTTGCGCATGAACCACACGAAGCCGGCCAACACACCGAGCACGAGCAGGATGGAGATGATCAACGACACCGCAATCGCTGAGCCGGACGCTGCGTCCTGGGCCCGGAAGTACTGGTCGGCCACCGCCCGGCCGACCATGTTGCCCTTCACCCCGCCGAGCAGTTCAGCGGTGACGTAGTCGCCGGACAACGGCACGAACACCAGGATCAGGCCGGCGACGATGCCGGGCATCGCCAGGGGAAGTGTCACCTGCAAGAACGTTCGCACCCGGTTGGCACCGAGGTCCTTGGACGCCTCGCGAAGGTGGAGTTCGACGCGGTCGAGGGCCACCCACAGCGGGAAGATCATCAGCGGGAGATAGTTGTAGACGATGGCGATCTGCACGGCGGTGCGCGTGTCCAGCACCTGGATCGGACCGCTGCGCAGCGACTGGCCGAGCGTGAACCAATGGGTGTCCTGCAAGAAGTTGGACACGAAGCCCTTTGGTTGCAGCACGATCTTCCACGCCAACGTGCGCAGCAGGTAGTTCGTGAAGAACGGCACCATGAGCAGCGCCAGCACCACCACCTTGGCCTTGGGCCCAACCTTGAACGCGAGGAAGTACGCAACCGGCAGGCTCACCACGACGCACAGCACCGTGCCGAGCAGTGAGGTGCGCATCGTCTGCACGAGCAGCGTGCTGAACGAGCCGTCGACGACCTCGCGATAGCGATCGAGGCCTGGGTGAGTCAGGTCCACCTTGCCCGGCGTGCCCTGCACCTTCGATCCGAAGCTGTTCACGATGACCAGCACCACCGGGATGATGAACAGGAACACGTACCACAGGAATGCGGGCACGGCCAGCACGAACCCGGGCGCGCGCGGGCGGAACCTCCTGGGCGGGGGCCCCGCCGGCGCGTCCAGAGCAACCGTCATCGACTCAGGCGCCGGCCTTGGCCTTGACCTTGCTGTAAATGTCGACCAGCCGGTCCTGCGCACTATTGACGGCGCCGGACTTGAACGTCGCCGACTGGGCCTCGGTGAAAAAGATCATGTCCTTGAACGACACGTCGCCAGCGAGCTGCTCGACGCCGTTGATGCCCGTGTTGTATCCGTGGAAGGCCAGGTCGGTGACGCTGTGCGCCGGATCGAGGATGAAGTTGATGAAGTCGTAGGCAGCGTCAACGTTCTTGGCCTGCTTGAGGATGCACCAGTTGTCCATCCACAGCTCGGTCTCGGGCGCGCCGAGGCCCCATTTGTACTGGTTGCTGTCGTCGCCCGCGTCCTGCACGCCGATGAGGCCTTGGCGGGCGTCGCCGTTCCACACCATCGACAGCGCGTAGCTGCCCTGGGTCAGGTTGATGCCGGGATAGGAGTCGAACGCTTTGAGGTGCGAGGCGAAGTCGTTGACAAGGAACTTCTCGCAGGCGTCCAGGTCCTCGGCCTTCTCCGTGGTCCAGTCGATGCCATTGGCCCAGAAGTACATCCCGCACAGGTTGGGGGCGGTGTCGAGCACACTTGTCTTGCCACTCGCTTCGCCCTGCGCTGCGGCGATGAAGTCTGACCAGGTCTTGATCTCCTTGGTGACGACGGTGGTGTCGTAGATCCACCCGGTGGTGCCCGCGTTCTTGCACACGCTGTACTTGTTGCCCTGGTCCCACATTTGGTTCGCGTAGGCCGGATCGAGGTTGGAGAAGTTGGGGATCTTGCTCTTGTCGAGCTCGAGCAGTAGGCCGGCAGAGGCGAGCTGCGGAATGTAGACACCAGTGGGCACCACCATGTCGAAACCGGACGAGCCGCCGCCCTGCACCAGCTTCTGGATCGCCTCCTCGTTCGAGTTGAAGATCGTCAGGTTGATGTCACCCCAGCTCTTCAGCAGGTCGGGATCGTCGTACTCGGCCCACGTGAACATGTTCAACGATTTGTCGACGTTCCCACCGCCGCTGGTGGGAGCGGTCGTGTCCCCGGTTGTGGCGCCGGTGCTGCCTGCGGTGCTGGTCCCACTGGTGCCGGACGTGGTGTCGGCCTTCTTGCTGTCGCTGCCGCACGCGGCCAGCGTTGCCGCCGCTGCGACGCCTCCCGACATCGCCAGGAAGCGGCGGCGGCTGATGGACTGGGCAAGGCGCTGAGCGGCTGCCTGGGAGATCAAGATCCTCGGCGTGTCATCTCGACGAGTCATGGTGATGGGTCCTTCCTGCGGATTGCATTGGGGTGAGTGGGATTCAAGCGTCGACAGAATCGCCGGCGGGATCGTGCATGACGAGATCGGCTTGGTCGGCCGAGAACTGGTAGACCTCGGCTGCCGACCAGTGGCACCAGACCTTGTCGCCGGGGGCCAGGCGGAGCGCGCCCTGACGGGGCAGCAGCGAGATCACGTCGCGCTCGGCGGTGCGCACGACGTACTGAAGGACATCGCCGTAGTGCGACACACCCGCGACGGTGCCGGCGATCACGTTGGTGGCGCTGCCCGGGTCGGTGGCGCTGAGCTGGATGCACTCGGGGCGGATCGCGGCGAGGGCAGGCTGGCCCTCGGCGACGGGCTCTTCGGGGCTCGACGAAACGAACACGGTGCCGTCGCTGGCCTGCACACCGTTGCCGGTGGACACGCCACGCCAGAAGTTGTTGCGACCGATGAAGCCGGCCACGAACGCCGAGGCGGGACGCTCGTACACGTTCTCCGGATCGGCCAACTGCTCGACGTGCCCGTCGAGCATGATCGCGATCCGGTCGCTCATGCCCATCGCCTCTTCCTGATCGTGGGTGACGAAGACGAAGGTGATGCCGAGCTCGCTCTGCAGCAGCTTCAGCTCGATCTGCATCTCTTCACGCAGCTTGCGATCCAGCGCACCGAGTGGCTCGTCGAGCAACAGCACGCTCGGTCGGTTCACGAGCGCCCGAGCGACGGCGACGCGCTGCTGCTGGCCGCCCGACATCTGCTTGGGCTTGCGAGCAGCGAGCTTGGTCATCTTGACCATGTCCAGCGCCTCGGCAACCCGACCCGCGATCTCACCCTTGGGCACGCGCTTCTGGCGCAGGCCATAGGCCACGTTCTCGGCCACGGTCATGTGCGGGAACAGCGCGTAGTGCTGGAACACCGTGTTCACATCACGCTTGTACGGGGGCACGCCCTGCACGAAGTTGCCGCTGATGCGGATGAACCCTTCGTCGGGCTGGTCGAAACCGGCCAGCATCCTCAGCGTGGTGGTCTTGCCACAGCCGCTCGGGCCGAGCAGGGACAGGAACTCGCCAGCACGCACCTCCAGGTTGAGCCGATCGACCGCAACCATCGTCCCGAAGCGCTTGGTGACGTCGACGAGCTCGACACTGCCGCGTTCATCGCTCACTGCGGACGCTCCCTGACGCTGTTCCGGTGGATCACTGACCTGATCATCTCACGTCGAGCGTTGCACACGGGCAACGCCGCGGCAAGAATCCCGCCGTCCGTTCACACAGAAACAACGGAATCATTTGTCCGGAGGTGTGGAAAGAGGCAGTATCCGTACTGTATGGACCGCAGGGGCACCACGGTGGACGACACCGACAGCGCGATCATCGAGCAGCTCCAGCACGACGGCCGTGTCTCGTACACCAAGCTCGCGGTTGCGATCGGCA
>JAYTSB010000287.1:0-1935 GCA_043745825.1 Actinomycetota bacterium
TCGTTGTCGCGTTCCTGAGCTGGCTTTCGCAGAACGTTCACACGTTCATGACGGAGATTCCGTCACGCTCAACCGCGGACTGGGCACACTGTGCTGGACGGCCGGAAAAGGACCGATGAGCTGCACTGATGTGCGGGCTCGGGCGTCAAGGAACCGGCAAGCAAACGTCAAGGAACGGACGGACCGAACTTGACAGTTCACAGAGAGTGATCGACTCTCACGGAACGTGAGATCCGTGTAGAGTGCTCACACCGCCCCGAAAGCAAGGACGAACACGATGGACATCACGGATCTGCAGCACGGAGCACTCATCCGTGGCCAACACGTCGACGCCACCGCGACCCGCGAACGCCAGCGGCAGCGCCGCCTGCTGAAGGTGACCGTCATCCTCGGGATCCCACTGGCCTGGTTCTGGTACCGCCAGCTGAGCGGCAACCCGATCAGCCCCGGCTTGCCGCCGGTCGTGCGGGACAGTCCGGAGATCTCACTTCTCGTGGTGCTGCTTGCGATGATGGCCGGCCTCGCCGTGCTGCCGTACGTGGGAGCCGGCCGGTCGCCTCACACCGTGTTGCGCCCGTCGGACTCCAGCATCCGCCTGTCCGACGTGGTCGGCGCCGAAGCCACCCGTCGTGAGGCCATCGACACGGTGAACCTGTTCCTCAACCACCGGACCTTTGCCGATGAGCTCGGCGGTGCGCCCCGCCGCGGTGTGCTGTTCGAGGGGCCACCCGGCACCGGCAAGACGTATCTCGCCAAGGCAATGGCGGCCGAGGCCGGCGTGCCGTTCCTGTTCGGGTCCGCCAGCGAGTTCCAGTCGATGTTCTTCGGCCAGACCAACCGCAAGGTACGCACGTTTTTCAAGGCGATGCGCAAGATGGCCCGCGCCGAGGGCGGCGCGATCGGCTTCATCGAAGAGTTCGACGCGATCGGTGGCAGTCGCAGCGGCATGGGCGCCAATTCCTCGCGAGAGGTCAGCGTCGGCGTGGTCAACGAACTCCTCGTGCAGATGCAGAGCTTCGACCTGCCCACTGGCTGGCAAAAGCTCGCCGCCAAGTTCACCGACCGGATCAACAGCCTGCTGCCCGACGACATGGCCCTCGCCCGCTCCAAGGTGACGACGGCCAACGTGCTGCTGATCGCGGCCACGAACCGCGCCTCGGATCTGGATCCGGCGCTGCTGCGCCCGGGGCGCTTCGATCGGGTCATTCACTTCGACCTGCCGCCGCGCGCCGATCGCCTCGAGATCGCTGCGTACTATCTCGACCGCAAGAGCCACGCTGCGGATGTGACCGCCGAGTTCGTCGCCGATGTCTCTGCCGGCTACTCCCCGGTGCGCATCGAGCGCCTGCTCGACGAGGCACTGATCATCGCTGTGCGCAGCGGCCGCCGGGAGCTGACCAACGACGACGTCGTCGAGGCCCAACTGATCACCGAGGTCGGCCTCGCCCATGAGGTCGGCTACCACCCCGACGAACGCAATCGTGTGGCCATCCACGAAGCCGGGCACGCCCTGACCGCTGCGCTGTTCGGCCGGGAGATCCGAGTGGCATCAATTCTGCGCCGCGGGGGTGCACTCGGACTCGTGTCACACGCCGACGTCGACGAGAAGCACCTGCGCACCCCGAGCGAGGCACGTGACCTCATCGCCGTCGCGCTCGCCGGCCGGGCGGCAGAGATCCAAGAGTTCCGCGAAGCGAGCAGTGGCATCGCCTCGGATCTTGCGGTTGCCACCACCATCGCCGCCCAGCTCGTCGGCCAGCTCGGAGGCGGCGACAGCCTGATCAGCCTCGAAGCAGCGGCCATCCCGGGAAACCTCGTGTCGAAGGTGGTGTCCGACGAGCCGTCGCGGCGCAAGGCAGAGGCCATTCTCGATGCGGCAGCGGATCACGCCGCCTGCATGGTGCTTGAGCACCGCACGGCGCTCATCAACCTCGC
>JAYTSB010000288.1:0-1864 GCA_043745825.1 Actinomycetota bacterium
TTGATGCTGCTGGAGCCACCCAGCACCTTGCCGCGAGCGTGGTAGATGCGCCGGCCGTTCATGAACGGTTCCGGCTCGGACTCGTACTTCCAGTCGTAGAAGCGGCTTCCGATCGGGAACGCAAGGGCTGCGGGCATGTGGATGAACACGTCCCACTTGGAGTCCCGACGTCCGGCCTCCAGCACCAGCACCCGCTTGGTCGGATCTGCACTGAGCCGGTTGGCCAAGGCGCACCCCGCCGAGCCCCCGCCGACGATGACGTAGTCGTACATCTCTGGTTCAGTCATCCGCTCAGGCCTCCGCGCAGTCATCCGCTCAGTCTCGCTTGCTGTCGGCTCGGGCGCGCACGGCAGCCTCCACGTGTTCGACCGTGAGCCCGCAGCAGCCACCCAGGACGCGGGCGCCCCGTGCAATCCAGTCCGTGAAGAACGTCTCCAGACGCTGCGGTTCGATGGTGTCCACGAACTGCCAGTCGGGCATCTCGAAGTAGCCGGAATCGGGGTATGCCATCATCGGCCCATCGAAGCGCTCGGCGAGTCGCGTGAGCGCCTCGCCGATGATCTCTGCAGAGGTGTGATGGAAGCCGGCGGCATCGATGCCGGATTCCGGGATCAGGTCGATGATGCTCGCCAGGGAATGATCCTCGAGCTGATCGAAGCTGATCACCGCGCCGGCCGCATCGCGACGTGCGCTCATGCCGAACCACACCGGCAGCCCGGTGGACAATGCGGCCTCCAGCGCCAGCGGTGCCCGTGTGGGGTTGTACATCATCTCCAGCATGATGTGGTCCACCCCGGCGGCGCGCAGGATCTCGGCCAGCTCGTGGAAGGCATCGGAGACCTCACTGGCGGACGGCACGCGCAATGCATCCACCACGGCGCTGCCCGCGCTGACCGGCACCATGTGCGACAGCGATCCGGCGACGGCCACACGGTCGGTCGCGCCGGTGGCCTCGCGGGCCCCCAGCGCTGCCTCCACGGCGCGAGTGTTGATCTCGGCGACGCGGTCGCCGAAGCCGGCCAGCCCGAGCATCAGGCGCGAGGAGGCGTACGTGTTCGCAGTGATGACATCTGCTCCCGCGCGGATGTAGTCGGCGTGGATGTCGCGCAGCAGATGGTCGTTGTCCAGCGTTGCCGGCCCGCACCACGCGGCCGGGTCCATCGACGCGCCGCGCCGCTGCAGTTCGGTGCCGGTGGCGCCGTCGAGGATGACGATGTCGCCGTCGTCGAGGCGGCGCTTGATCAGTTCGTACGCCATGAACACGTCCTTCTCATTGCTGGCCTCATTGCTGGCCCGCGACTCGTCTCGGATGACGGCAATCTCCCGCAGAGCGGTGACCAAGCACACTAGTCGGACTGCTAACTTCGCTGCCATGGGGAGAACGGTGATCGTGACGGGTGCGGCATCTGGCATGGGCGCCGCCACCGCGCGACTGTTCGCAGCAGAGGGCGACCATGTGTTCGTCGTCGACCGCGACGAAGTGGGTGCGCACCGGGTGGCCGCCGAACTGGCGGGCACCGCCGTGGTGGGCGACGTCACCGATTCAGCGTTCTGCGACGAGGTGGTGGCCTCCGCGGTGGCCAGGGCGGTGGCAGCCGGCGGGCGTCTCGACGTGCTGGTCAACGCGGCCGGCACCATCGTGCGCGCGGACGCCGACGGCACCAGCGATGACGAATTCCTCCGGGTGATGAACGTGAACGTGACCGGCACCTTCTACCTGTGCCGGGCGGCGGTGCGGGCGATGAAGGCCGGTGGCGGCGGGGCGATCGTCAACTTCGGCTCGATGTGGGGCGATGCCGGCGGCAAAGGCCACGTCGCCTATTGCGCGAGCAAGGGAGCGATCCACAACATGACCCGCGCCCTG
>JAYTSB010000289.1:0-1586 GCA_043745825.1 Actinomycetota bacterium
CAGCGGTGCGGCGATCAGTGACGCATCAGTGACATCGATCGCCGCCCGGCTGCTGTCGGCGCAAGGCATCGGCGCCATCGTCGGCTCGCTGCTCGTGGCCAACCTCGTTCGCCGTGTGCGGCGTTCCAGCCTCGTCACCTTCGCACTCTCGGTCGTGTCCGTGCTCGTGGCCGTCCACCAGTACATGCCAGGCTGGGCAGCAACCGCCGCCATCATCTTCGCAATGGGCGCCTGCGTAGCCGTCACCCAGAGCGTGCTCGGCGGTGTGGTGCAGCGCGACGCCACGGTGGAGCACCGTGGGCGCATCCTGTCGTGGTACCAGGGCATGAACGGGCTGTCCTACGGGCTTGGTCTGCTCGGTCTGGGCGTTGCCTCCGATCACTTCGGTCTGCGGGCCACGTTCGCCGCCTCGGGCGCCCTCACCGTCGTGCTCGTCATCATCGCCCGCCGCTCTGCTATCTGGGCCGATGCCATCGACGGCCACAACCCCGTGGCCCCACACGTCGGCGACGACAGCGTTGCCGAAGCCGACGACGCAGGTTCCGCAGAGGTGCTCGCGGGTACAGTGATGGGGTGACCCTGATTGAGACCCTGCCGACGCAGTACTACCTCGATCCCACCATTTGGGAGATCGAGAGGCACCAGATCTTCGCCAAGACGTGGGTCATGGTGGGCTGCGACGAGCAGGTGCCGCGAGCGGGTGACTACCTGACCGAGCAGGTCGCCGGGTGGCCCATCTTCGTGCAGCGAGCGGAGAACGGAGGCCTGCGTGCGTTCCACAACGTGTGTCCCCATCGCGCCGGCCCCATCGTGTGGGATGGCACCGGCCATCAGGCCAATCTGGTGTGCCGCTATCACGGGTGGGCCTTCGACGGCGCGGGTGCACTGATCAACGCCCGCGACTTCGGCGCTGACGCGCCCCCCGGGACCTGCCTCACTGCGGTGCGCGCCCAAGCGTGGCGCGGGTTCATCTTCGTGTGCCTCGACCCCACGGTGCCCGACCTGATCGAGTGGCTGGGCGGCTTCATCGCCGAGTGTGAGGCGTATTCAACGGATCACTACACATTCCACAGTCGCACCATCCGTCACACCACGATGAACTGGAAGGTGTACAACGACAACTTCCTGGAGGGCTACCACCTGCCGCTCGTGCACCCGGCGATGAGCCGTGAGGTCAATGCGCTCGGTTACCGCGTCGAGGGCAAGGGTGATCCGCGCTGGAACATCCACACCGCACCCCGTCGCGACGGACTCACCTGGAGCGGCGTGTGGGGTTACTTCTATCCGTGCTTCTCGTTCGACATCTTTCCCGGCGGCATGGCCGTCGAGCGTTGGCTGCCCATCGGTCGCGACCGGATGGATCTCATCTTCGAATACTTTTTCGCCGACGACGCCGTCGACGTGGAGAGCATCATCAAGGACAGTGAAGAGGTGGCCGACGAGGACGTGCGCATCGGCGAGTTCGTGCAGCGCAACATCGAGGCCGGCCTGTACCAGACCGGTGTGCTCAGCCCGCGCTACGAGAACGCGCTCGCTGAGTTCCACCAACTGATCCGGGGCGCTGTCGACCCGCACCTTCCGTCCTG
>JAYTSB010000290.1:0-3867 GCA_043745825.1 Actinomycetota bacterium
CCAAGGCCCTGTTCGCCAACCTCGGTTATGACGCATCCAACTACGAGTACGAGTTCTTCGGTGACGAGTGGAGCGCCAACGTCACCGCCTACCTGGTGCTCGACGGGCAGCGCACGCCGGTTTCCATGAATGTCGGCTTCGGTGCCGAGGGTGCTGTCTCGTGGGCATCGGGCAACCTCGCCACGCCGGTGTCCGCAGACGCGTACCCCTTGGCCCCCGTGCAGACCGGCATCGACCGGTTGAACGACCAGGCCCAGCAGTGGATGACCGTCGGCATGGGTTACGCCGGGTCCACGATGCGCACCGAGGGAAGCGCCCGACTGGCTGCCGACGCCGCCGCCACGGCAGCCGCCGAGGGCGCAGACGCCGGGACCGAATCGGGCACCGTGAACGTGGTGCCAGAGTCCGCCGTGCCGGCGCCGCAGGACCCGAGCGTGGTCGTCGATCCCAACCTGGCGTCCACGCCCGCCCCGCAGGCCCCGGAGCCCGGACTTCCTGTGCAGTGTGACCCAGCGGCCGACTGCGTGCCGGTCGAGACCACGCCCATCACGATCCATCTCACCACGGTTGCGACCGACCTCACGATGGTGTGGGATGCAGACAACACGGTGTGGTTGCTGCCCGCTTACACCTTCGGTGATGCCGACGGTGGCAGGTACACGGTCATTGCCGTGACTGACGAGTACCTGAATCTGGCCACGCCCGACGTCGTGCCGGTGCCCCCGGTCACCGATGTCGTCGTCGGCACCGACGTTCCGGCTGAGACCACGCCGGTGGACAGCACGCCCGGCGACCCCGCCGGCACACCCACCACCGTTGCTTCCGATGGCACGGGTGCTGCCGGGCTCGACGCAGCTGCGAAGGCTGTCGTCGGGCTCAGCGAAGCCGATGCCACGGTGGCTGCGGAGGCCAGCGGTTGGACGCTGCGAGTCGTGCAGCGTGATGGTGTCGACCTCCCGGTCACCGCCGACTTCTCGCCCAGCCGAGTGAACGTCGCCGTCGTCGCCGGCACGGTGGTTGCCGTACAGTCCTTCGGGTGATCGACCCGACCCGCGCAGCAGCCGAGCTCGACGGCTGAGCAGGCGCCTGCATGGACTTCGCCGTCGACCCCGATCAGGAGCTCATCGCCGAGGGTGTGCGCCAGCGGTGCGCACCCTTCGACGACGAATACTGGTCGCGCTGCGACGAGGCCCATGAGTTCCCGTGGGACTTCTACCGGGCGATGGCCGACGACGGCTGGGTGGGCATGGCATTCCCAGCCGAGTACGGCGGCGGTGGGGCGGGCATCACCGAAGCGGCCGTGATGATGCGGGCCATCGCCGGTACCGGTGGGGCGATGAATGCGTGCACGCCGCTGCATCTCACTATCTTCGGCCTGCAACCGGTGGTGAAGCACGGCAACCAGCGGTTGCGGGACACGTTCCTGCCTCGGGCCGTCACCGGTGACCTGCACGTTGCGTTCGGGATCACCGAGCCGAACGCCGGCACGGACACCTCGCGCATCGCCACCCGCGCCGTGCGTGACGGCGACGTGTGGCGGATCTCCGGCCAGAAGATCTGGACCACGAAGGCGCTGGAGGCCGAGGTCGTGCTGATCCTCGTGCGCACCGGTGAGAATCCGGCCGATCGCTTCGACGGTCTCACCCTCTTTCTGGCCGACATGGACCCGGCGCACGTGACCATCCGCCCCATTCGCAAAACCGGCCGCAATGCGGTCACCACGTGCGAGACGTTCTACGACGAGCTGCCGGTGGAATCGTGGCGGATGGTCGGCCAGGAGGGACATGGCTTCCGCCACCTCTTGGCCGGGCTGAACCCGGAGCGAATCATGATCGCCGCCGAAGCCATCGGCATCGGCGACGCGGCACTGCGCCGAGCCGTGAGCTATGCCAACGAGCGCGTCGTGTTCGACCGACCGATCGGTGCCAACCAGGGTCTCAGCCACCCGCTGGCCGATGCCTTTGCGCGCCTGCAAGCGGCATGGCAGATGGTGATGATGGCGGCATGGCGTTACGACCACGGCATGTCGTGCGGGGCGGAGGCCAACATCGCCAAGTACCTGGCCGCGGACGCCGGCTACCTCGCCGCTGATCGGGCCATGCAAACCCACGGCGGACTGGGCTACGCCACCGAATACCACGTCGAGCGGTACTGGCGCGAGGCCCGGCTGATGCGCATCGCCCCGATCAGCCAGGAGATGAGCCTCAACTACATCGCCCAGCAGGTGATGGGCCTGCCGCGGAGCTACTGAGAGGACCGACATGAGCGAGGAACGGCTGGTAATCTCCACAGTCCACAACGGCATCGCCACGATCGTGCTCGATTCCGTGGCGAACCGAAACGCGCTGTCCGCAGGGCTGCTTGCGCAGCTGTCCGACGCGTTGGATGGTGCCATCGCCGACGCCGACGTGCACGCCGTGGTGCTGACCGGCACCGGCACCGTGTTCTGCAGCGGTGCCGACCTCACCGACCCGCCGAGCAACGATCCGGACACGCCATTCAGCTACCCCGATGTGCTGCGCGCGTTCGCCGAGTGCCCGAAGCCCACCGTTGCGCACGTCAACGGCCACGCCCGCGCCGGCGGGCTGGGCCTCATCGCCGCATGCGACATCGCCGTCGGCGCGCTCGATGCCACGTTCGCGTTCACCGAGGTGCGCATTGGCCTGGTGCCGGCGATCATCGCGGTCGTCTGCCAACGGGTGATGTCGCCGCGGGCTTTCGCCCGCTACACGCTGACGGGGGTGGTGTTCGACGGCGCAGCAGCAGCGGCCTGTGGTCTGCTCACCCTCGCCGTCGCCCAGCCCCGGGCCGCTGGCCTGGTGAACGAGATCCTTGCGTCGCTGCACGGAACGGAGCCGACAGCCGTCGGAATCACCAAGCGGCTCATCGCCGAGCTGCCGATGATGGCGCGGCGGGAGGCCTTCGCTCATGCCGCCGCGATCTCGGTGGAGCGCTTCGGCTCGGCCGAGGGCCGGGAGGGTATCGCCGCCTTCCGTGAGAAGCGCCCGCCGTCGTGGGCATGGTGACTGCTGATGGTGACTGCTGAGGGTGACTGCTGAGGGTGACTGCTGATGGTGAGTACGGGCGACCGCTGGTATCGTCAAGGCCCTTCGCGGGTGTAGCTCAATGGTCAGAGTCTCTGCCTTCCAAGCAGAATATGCGGGTTCGATTCCCGTCACCCGCTCTCGTGTGTGACTCTGTGTCACGGCATTGGTCGACAGTCGACCAATGCCTTGACACAGTGCGGTTGGGGGCGGGGCCCGGGTCGACCTGCCGGCGGCCGGCGGGGCCGGTACCGTGTCGCGCATGAGGCGTGTGTTCTTGATTCGGGCGGGCAACGATGCCGAGCACATCGATGCGATGCGTCACGCCGGCATCGTCGGTCTCGGGGTGAACTCCGTGGGCGACGTCCGGGGGATGTTCGCACTCGAGATCGAGCAGGCCATCGCTGCCGGTGGGCCCACCGCTGGGGCGCCCGCGCTGCGGGCGATCCTGGAGGTCTTCGCGAACGATGTGCGCCTCGGCGACCTCGTGGTGTCGCCGAACACGCGCCGGCGCGAGGTCTGGGTCGGGGTGGTGACCGGCGGTTACGAATACTCGGAGCAGCCACGCGTGGAGCGTTGCTCGCACACCCGCGCCGTTGAGTGGCTGGGTTGGCTGGACCGTGACGCGGTGTGGATGCGCGACCAGCTGACGTCGCTCGACCGCACGCCAGTGATGTACGAGCTCTCCAGTCGCGAGTGGTGGCTGCGCCAGCTCGACTCCCGCGAGTTCGGCCTGACGCCGCGTACCACGTGGTCGACGACACCGGCCAAGCAGCCTCGAGTCCGGGCTGCGTCCGCACCGACCCCCAGGCCCCGAACCGCG
>JAYTSB010000291.1:0-1832 GCA_043745825.1 Actinomycetota bacterium
TGTCGTTACGCGCTCCCCCACCTGCTTGCCCACGGCAACGGCGTCATCGTCAACACTGCGTCGAACGCCGGCCTGCAGGGTCTGCCGTGGAGCGCTGCGTACTGCGGCAGCAAGGGCGGTGTGGTGAACCTGACGCGGGCGCTCGCCTATGAGTACCGCGGCAAGGGCGTGCGGGTCAACGCCGTTGCGCCAGGCGGGACCAACACCAACATCATCAACTCGTTCAGCACCCTGCCTCCCGGCGCGGACTACAAGGAGATGACCAAGATGATGTCGCCGGTACGCACCGCCGAGCCCAGTGAGATGGCGGAGGCCTTTGCCTACATCGCCTCCGACAAGGCGCGCTTCATGACCGGGACCATCATGTCCGTGGACGGCGGATTGGCCTGCTGAAACGTCGTCGGTTTCACGTGCGCTCGCCGCCCAGCGATACTGGAAGCGAGCCTGCGTGCTCGACACGCACTTCGGCAACAGCGACCACCACGCCGCGGCATTCGCCGCCGTGATCGAGGGAGACGACCATGGGAATCTGCGATGACCGAGTGGTGATCATCACCGGTGCCGGACGCGGTCTAGGCCGAGCCCATGCGCTGGCATTTGCCGCCGAGGGCGCGAAGGTCGTGGTCAACGACATCGGCGCCGAGCTCGACGGTACGGGTGGCACCCTGTCGCCCGCACAGGAGGTGGCCGAGGAGATCCGCGCGGCGGGGGGCGAGGCCATCGTCAACGGCGACGACGTCAGCGACTGGGACCAGTCCGGGCACCTCGTTGCTCAGGCGATCGAGACCTTCGGTGGGCTGGACACGGTGGTGTGCAACGCCGGCATCGTGCGCGACCGGATGATCGTGAACATGTCGGTCGACGAGTGGGATGCGGTGATGCGCGTGCACCTGCGCGGCATGTTCTGCCCGGTGCGACACGCCATCGACTACTGGCGGGCGGAGTCCAAGGCCGGGCAGCAGCGTAAGGCGCGTGTCGTGACCACGTCGTCGGGCGCGGGGCTGTTCGGCAGCGTTTCCCAGGGCAACTACTCGGCCGCCAAAGCGGGCATCGCTGCGTTCACCGTCGTTGCTGCGGCCGAGCTGGGCCGATACGGAATCCTCGTCAACGGCATCGCTCCGTCCGCACGCAGCCGGATGACCGAGGATGCCTTCGCGGAGATGATGCGCAAGCCCGAGGAGGGCTTCGACGCAATGGACCCGGCCAACGTGAGCCCGGTGGTCGTCTGGCTCGGTTCGTCCGCCTGCGGTGTCAGCGGGCGGATGTTCGAGACAGCGGGAGGCCAGCTCAGTGTGGCCGACGGTTGGCAGCACGGCGCCGTGTTCGACAAGGGCGCACGTTACGAACCGGCCGAGATCGGCGCGCTCGTGGACGACCTGCTCAGGGACGCTCCGCAACCGGCAGCCGTGTACGGTTCCTGAATCACTCGGGGGAGCACTGTGGCACGCAGCAAGAAAACCATCCTCGGGGCCGATGGACGTGTTCTCGGCACTCGGGCAGAATCGACGCGGACCAAGCTGCTGGACGCCACCGCGAGGCTGCTCGCCGAACAGGGCGTGCTCGAGCTCAAGATCGTGGACATCACCCGAGAGGTGGGCTCGTCGCCGGCGACGTTCTACCAATACTTCGTCGACGTCGATGCCGCGCTGCTCGCCCTTGCCGAGCAGGCAACGCACGACGAGACGCCGCTCGTGTCGCACCTCGCCTCCGGGTGGGAGGGCGAGGACGGTCTGCAGCGTGCCGGCGAGTTCGTGGATGCCTACACCCGGTTCTGGGACGACCACAGCGCCGTGCTGCGCGTCCGCAACCTCAAGGCCGAAGAGGGTGACCCG
>JAYTSB010000292.1:0-1843 GCA_043745825.1 Actinomycetota bacterium
CGGCGCCCGAGGCGCATCGCCTCGCGGACCAGGCTGCGCACATCAGGCTCCGGTGCCCCGGCGGCCACGAGATGCTGCACGGAGGCTTCGAGCCGTTCCGCGTCGGCTTCCTCGAACGCGTCGATGGGCTCACGGTTCACCACCGCAGATGCGGCCAGCAGTGACACCGCGGCCACAACGGTCACCAGCCCGATGGTGAGCACGGCTCCGTTGTTGTCCAGCACCGAGCCGATGATCAGGCCGGCGATGCCGCCCACGAAGACCGCCGCGCAGATGGTTCGCAGGGCCCGGAGCGTCATGTTCGGAGATTCACGGTCGGGGCATCCTCAACGGGCGAGTGGCTTGTACTTGATGCGGTGCGGCTGGTCCGCAGCAGAGCCGAGCTCCTTGTGGCGCCACGTCTCGTACTCGCTGAAGTTGCCCTCGAACCAGCGCACCTGGCTGTCGCCCTCGAACGCGAGCACGTGCGTCGCGATGCGGTCCAGGAACCAGCGGTCGTGACTGATCACCACGGCGCAACCGGGAAAAGCTTCGAGCGCGTTCTCGAGGGCGCGCAGCGTGTCGACGTCGAGGTCGTTGGTGGGCTCGTCGAGCAACAGCACGTTTCCACCCGTCTTCAGCAGTTTGGCGAGGTGGACCCGGTTGCGTTCGCCACCGGAGAGGTCGCCCACCTTCTTCTGCTGGTCGCTGCCCTTGAAGTTGAAGCTGGCGACGTAGGCGCGCCCGTTGACCTCGCGGTTGCCCACCTTCAGGTGCTCGATGCCGCCCGTGATCTCCTCGTAGACGGTGGCGTCGTCGTCGAGTGAGTCGCGGCTCTGGTCGACGTAGGCGAGCTGCACGGTGTCGCCGACGGTGACGCCGCCGCTGTCGGGCTGCTCCTGGCCGGTGAGCATCTTGAACAGCGTGGTCTTGCCTGCGCCGTTCGGGCCGATGATGCCGACGATGCCGGCCTTGGGCAGGGTGAACGAGAGATCCTCGATGAGCAGTCGATCGCCGAAGCCCTTGGCGAGTTGCTGGACCTCGATGACCGTGTCGCCGAGCCGCTTGCCGGCCGGGATCGTGATCTCCAACTTGTCCGGACCGCGCTCAGCGGCCTCGGCCTCGGCCTGCAACTTGTCATATGCGGTGAGTCGGGCCTTGCCCTTGGCCTGACGGGCCTTGGGCGACATCCGCACCCACTCGAGCTCGCGCTCAAGCGTGCGCCGTCGATTCTCGTTGCCCTTCTCCTCGCGGGCGAGGCGTTCCTGCTTCTGCTCCAGCCAACTGGAGTAGTTGCCCTCGAACGGGATGCCCCGGCCGCGGTCGAGCTCGAGGATCCACTTGGCGACGTTGTCGAGGAAGTAGCGATCGTGAGTGATCGCAACCACCGTGCCGGTGTAGTCCTTGAGGAACCGCTCCAACCACTCCACACTCTCGGCGTCGAGGTGGTTGGTCGGCTCGTCGAGCAGCAGCAGATCCGGGTGGCTCAGCAGCAGCCGACACAGCGCGACGCGGCGCCGCTCACCGCCGCTCAGCGTGGTGACGTCGGCGTCGTTCGGCGGGCACCGCAGCGCATCCATCGCGATCTCGACGTTTCGCTCCAGGCTCCACGCATCTGTCGCCGCGATCTTGTCCTCCAACTCGGCCTGCAGCACGCCGATCTTGTCGTAGTCGGCGTCCGGGTCCGCCCACATCGCCATGACCTCGTTGTAGCGGTCGAGTACGCCCTTGATCTCGCCGACTCCGTCCATCACGTTGCCGAGAACGTCCTTGGTGGGGTCGAGCTGTGGCTCCTGGGCAAGGTACCCGACGGAGAAGCCCGGCGTGAGCCGCGCCTCGCCGCTGAAACCATCGTCGAGGCCGG
>JAYTSB010000293.1:0-3012 GCA_043745825.1 Actinomycetota bacterium
GGTGGCGGTGGCGCCGGTGTCGGTGGCGGTGGCGCCGGCATCCGGGTAGCGGAAGATGCGGAACAGCACTGTGGGGTCGTTGGTGAGCTCGCGCCGGAACCAGTGCGCCGGCAGGCCGAGGCCCGTTGCGACCAACGCCATCACGCGATGGCCGAGCTCGGTCAACGCGGCGATCCAGGCGAGCACGCTGGGGCCGAGTTCGGGCACCTCCGCTGGGAACAGGTTTGCACCGTGCAGCGGCAGGCCTGCGGCGACTCGCGCGTCGTCCGGGCCCAGTTCCTGGCCGAAGTAGATCCCCTCCTTGCCATCGGGGACGCCGCTCGTGACCTCGCCGCCGAGCGGGAACCAGCCCCGCCAAGCCCGACCGCCGACGGACATCTCGATCTGCGCCTTGACGGGATCGGCCAACGCGAAGAACGCACGCGCCGCGGTGTCCATGCGCGCGAGCAGGCCCGGGTCGATGCCGTGGCCGACCAGGCAGAAGAAGCCTGTGTCACGGCACGCTGCGTCGAGTTGAGCGGCGAGTCGTTCGGCACCGCCGGCTTCGTCCATGGTGTGCAGATCGATCACTGGCACAACGTCACGCGACATCCCCCAAGCCTGCCATACCCCCTCCACCTTTCCCGCCCGCGCAAACCGCGCCATCGGGCGCGATCTGCGCGACCCGTTCCGCGCAGGGCGCGCCCAACGGCGCGGCTTGCGCGGGATCGCGCCCGGTCGCATCCCGGCGGTCTGGACCGGGGGGACCTGACACGACGTCAGATACTGTCGCCGCGATGGATCTCCGCGAGACCCCCGACGAGCACGCTTTCCGCGCCGAGGCCAGGGCATGGCTCACGGCGAACGTGCCCGACGAACCGCTGCCCAGCTTCGACACCGCTGAGGGCTTTGCCCTCCACCGTGCGTGGGAGTCAAAGCTGTTTGCGGCCGGATGGTCGGCGGTGAGCTGGCCGGTGGAGTACGGAGGCCGCGGGGCCGACTACCTCAAGTGGCTGATCTTCGAGGAGGAGTACTGGCGCAGCGGCGCACCCGGCCGCGTCAGCCAGAACGGAATCTTCCTGCTCGGACCCACCATCATGGAGGTCGGCACGCAGGAGCAGAAGGAGCGCTTCCTGCCGGCGATGGCGAGCAGCACCGAGGTGTGGGCCCAAGCGTGGAGCGAACCGGACGCGGGTAGCGACATGGCGAGCATCCGCAGCAAGGGCACTCTCAGCGACGATGGCAGCGAGTGGATCCTCAACGGTCAGAAGATCTGGGCCAGCCGAGCCGTGTGGGCCGACTGGTGCTTCGGCATCTTCCGCACCGATCCGGATTCCAGCCGGCACAAGGGCCTCACGTTCATTCTCGTGCCGCTGGACGCGCCGGGAATCACCGTGCGGCCCATCGCCCAGCTCGACGGCGACACGGGCTTCGCCGAGATCTTCTTCGACGACGTGCATGTGCCGGTCGCGAACACCTTGGGCGGTGTCGGCCAGGGCTGGAGCGTGGCCATGGCGACGGCAGGGTTCGAGCGTGGGGTCAGCCTGCGCAGCCCGGCTCGATTCAATGTCGCCGTCGAGCGGCTGATCCAACTGTGGCGACGCATCGGTGACCCGGATGACGACACGATGCGCGATGCCGTCACCGATCTGTGGATGCGCGCGGAGGGCTACCGGTTGCACACGTACATGACCGTCACCAAGCTGCTCGGCGGTGGCACCGTCGGCAGCGAGTCCAGCCTCAACAAGATCTTCTGGAGCGAGATGGACGTGCGTGCCCATGAGCTGGCGCTGCAGCTGCTCGGCCCGGAGGCCGAGCAAATGGATGGTCCGTACGAATCTTGGGTCGACGGCTTCCTGTTCAGCCTGAGCGGGCCGATCTACGCCGGCACCAACGAGATCCAGCGCAACATCATCGCCGACCGCGTCCTGAACCTGCCGAGGGGCTGACCGACATGCACTTCGCCTTCAGCACCGATCAGCACGAGCTCGCCGCCGGCCTGCGCGAGATGCTCGAGCGCGAGTTTCCCGCCGGCCGACTTCGCCACGTGTGGGAGTCCGGCAGCGGCCACGACTCAGCGCTCTGGGCCCGTCTGGCCGAGATGGGCGTGCTCTCGATCATGGTGCCCGAGTCCCATGGCGGTATGGGCGGCGACTTCGTGGATGCCGTGCTGCTGCTGGAAGAGCTCGGGCGCGCTGCCGTGCCCGGGCCTGTGATGGAGACGATGGCGGTGGGCGCGCTCGCGCTCGGCCGTACCCAATGGGCGGCCGGCATCGTGGACGGCAGCGCACCGGTCACCGCGGTGCTGCTCGGTGAGCGCTACGTGCCACACGCGGCTGTCGCACCCGTGCTGCTCACGGTGTGGGACCGTGAGGTGCACGTGATCGAGAACCCGTCGCTCACGGATGTTGCGATCAACGGCATCGACGGCGGACGTCGACTGTCCACACTCGCGCCGGAGGTCTCGACGGGCACCGTGCTCGCCATCGATCCTGCGTCGTTGATCGATGCCGGCGCGCTCGCCGCTGCGGCGTACCTGTTGGGTCTGTCTTCGCGCATGCTCGCGATCGCCGGTGACTACGCCCGTGACCGGCGCCAGTTCGGCCAGCCGATCGGTGCGTTCCAGGCGGTGAAGCACCTGATGGCCGATGCGCTGCTGCAGGTCGAGTTCGCCCGGCCGGCGGTCTACCGTGCTGCGTGGTCGCTGGCCAATGACATGCCGGAGCAGACGCGCGACGTCAGCATGGCCAAGGCGCTCGCATCCGATGCCGCGCTCAAGGCCGCCCGCAGCGCACTGCAGGTGCACGGTGCCATCGGCTACACGTGGGAGTGCGACCTCCAGCTGTTCATGAAGAAGGCCTGGGCGCTGGCCCCGGCGTGGGGCAATCCCCAGCATCACCGCCGCCGCGTTGCCGACGCCGTCCTCGGCCCCCGCTGACAGACCCCGCCCCCGCCCCCCCACGCCCCCACGCCCCATTCCATCCCAATTTCCGCGAAGGTTCTTGCCCTCCATACGGCCCTTTCAACTGCAAA
>JAYTSB010000294.1:0-7228 GCA_043745825.1 Actinomycetota bacterium
GCGGCGGGTCCCGTCACTGCGACGGTGCGCAGCCGAGCGCGGGCGCGGCGCGCCAGGAGCGGGGCTCCCATCCTGTCGTACTCGGCGATCGCCTCCTCGAGGCCACTCCGCTCGCCGGCGAGATTTAGGTCGAGCGCGCCGAGATACTCACGGACCGACCCAAGCACCCCCGCCGCAATGCCGTCCACCACGAGACGCCCGTCGTACGGCTCGAGAACGTCCCGGATGCGGCGTTGCAGCTCCGGGTCGCCAAGATCGATCGCCGCATCGGCGCAGACGGCGACGTTGCCCAGCCATTCCGAGTCGCGCTCCCCGAACTCAGCAGCCGCTATGAGATCCAGGTGTCGGCGTGCCTCGCCGTGGTCGCCCTCTCGCAGCGCGAGACCCAACAGCACGACGCGCGCCGAAGTCCGACCCGTTCGGGCCACCTCGGCGCTGCACATGGCCCGCGCCACCGCGATGAGCTCTGCGTCCAGATGACCGGTGAGCATTCCCAACCCGAACCGCAGCGTGGCGACGAGCATGAGCGCATTGTCACTGCCCGCCTGCCGGCCGATGGTCTCTGCCTCGGCCGCCTGCTCAAGCGCCAACTCGACGTCGCCGCGCATCGCCGCCCGCATCCCGTGCCACAGCGGCACATACCAGCGGACCGCATCAGAACCGAAGCGGCTCGTCTCACGCCGGAACGCGGCGATCGAGCGGTCGACCTCCGGAAGGTCTCCGCGCTCCAACAGGGCGACCACCTGAAAGCGGCGACCCAACAGCGCCAGCTCCGGCTGCCGAGCCTGACGCCCGAGATCGATGATCCGATCTGCCAACAGGAGCCGCTCATCGGTGTGATCAGGTCCGGCGATCGCATCGCAGCGCGCGGCTAGTGAGTGCGCGACTGCGCCCCGATCCCCCGATTGCTCGGCGATCGCAACGGCGGCGTCCGCCATCGCCCGCCGCCGGTCCGACCCCTCCACGAAGCTGAGCGCGACGGACAGACGCGCCTTGACGTAGGCGGCCAGTGCAGAGACCGTCCCGTCCAGCGCACGATCCGCCTGCTCCAACATCATCGCCTGCCGATCGTCATCCAGCCGAACCTCGAACCCACTTTGCCCGGCGGCGAAGCCCAGCGCCGCTTGCGCCAGCAACTCCGGCTCATCGCGAAGTTCCGCGTCGCGAGCCACCGACTCGAACAGATCTGCCGCGGCCCCGATCTGGCCGCAGTCGACCAGCACCTCGCCCAGCTCGAGCGACACCGCTGACGCTTCCGCTGCGGACAGCTGGATCGTCGCCGACGCCGCCTCGAGCAGCGCCCGCGCATCCTCGAACCGGCGCTCCGCCCGAGCGACCCGGGCCGAAGCCCTTGCCCAACCAGCAGTCAAACGCTCCTCAGCCACCATCTGAAATTAGCCCGCTCTTCGCAGGACCCTCACACCAGCTCACCACCCCCGGAGCCGGCGGACAGCCGCATCTGCCCACTGGTGGCCAACTGGGCCTGCCCGCCATCGGCCACTTGAACGCCGAGAGTGACAGGGCGGGCATCGAGGCGATCGCGGCATACCAGCACGTATCTCTCGCCCGGTTTGGGGGCCCTTCGATGTAGCCGACGAGGCTCGGGCGATTTTCGAGTCGTAGGCACCGAGGATTGCGTCTCACGCAATCCTCGGTGCCTGCGTCGACCCCTCCCACTCAATCGGCGGGCAGTTTCCAGTGCCCACCTGAGCACTTGCGGTCACGGCGCATCACTCTCGTTTGGGCTCTCGGCTCCACAGCACATCGAAGTCGCGGGCAATCTGGAGTACTTGGAACGCTCGGCCGATACCGAGGCAGTAACCACACGTGATCGTGAGCTCCAACAGTTCCTGGTCGCTGAACAGTGCCCGCATCCGCTCCCACATGTCGTCGCCCACGAGCCGATGGTCAAGGGCAAATTGCTCGGCGAATTCGGCTGCCATTCGCTCGCGGGCGGTGAAATCCGGGAGGTCGTGGTATTCGTGCACGTGTTGGTAAAGCTCGTCGGTCATCCCCTGCTGCATCGCCGATGCAGCCCGTGTGTTCAGTCAAACGTGGCATTCGTTGAGCTGCGCGATGCGCATGCGCGCCACCTCGCGCTCGCGGATCGAGAGACTGGACTGCTCGTAGACCGCGTTGCTCATTGCGTTCAGCCCGACTCGCAGATGGGGGGCCACCTGCCACATTCGGGCGGCCTCCAAGCCCTCGCCGTCGGGGATGTCGATACGCGCCATCAGGACTCCTTTCGCTCTGCTGCATCGGACCTTGCTGCGTCGGACCATCGCGGTGCCGACCCTTCCGCCTTCTTTAGTGCGACCGGAATGGCGCTGGAGACGACCATTCCGGTGACGGGGTCGTGGCCGAGGTCGACGGACACGAGGCGACTGGTCGGCGCACCGATCTCGCGCACCTTGTCATCGGTGAGCGACCGCCCGCCCCATGAGTGTGCCATCGACACCACGCCGGTCTTCACGTCCTCAGCAGCTTCGACCACACCGTGCAGCACCGCGCGAGGCGAACTGATCTCGACGATGTCGCCATCGACGAGACCCAACCGGAGCACGTCGGCCGGGTTCATGTACGCAGGGTTGGTGGTTCCTTTGCGGGCCAGCCCCGGCAGTTCGGTGCCCGTCGAGTTGAGGACGTGCTTCAGCCGACGGCTGATGAGCCGGAACGGAAAGGCGGCCACGTCGGTGCCCGCAAACGTGGTCGGGGATTCGGTGAGCACCTCGGCGAGCTCGGCCATCAGGTCGTCCGGGGCCGGGGTGAAGCGAGCTGACGTACCCTCGTCTGGCGGCTGCACCACGTGCTTGAGGTGCATGTGCACCTTTCGGCGGTTTGCCCGCACTTCATCCAGCGGCATGCGCGACCCGGCGTAGCTGCGGTCGATGATCTCATCGGTGGAGGGCCGCACGGTCATGTCCGGCGAGCCGCCGGGATACGGCAGTTCGATCTGCAAACGCGATGCCAGCTCCCAGAAGACCTCCCACTCGTTGAGCACGTCACCATCACGCTCGACGACCGGTTCGGTGTAGTTGGTGTACGGGGCCCGGAACCAGCGATCCATCAGGTGCGGCACATCGGCGCGCTCCAGCGACAACGTCGGCGCGATCACGTAGTCGGCAAGCTCTGCGGTTGGCGTCATGCGGTGATCGATGACCACGAGCAGTTCCAGGTCTGCGAGCGCACGGAGCGTCAGTTCGTGATCGGGGAAGGCCACCGCTGGGTTGCCGCCGCTGACGATCAGCGCTCGGATTCGCCCGTCGCCAGGCGTCAGGATCTCCTCGGCCAGCGTTGCCGTTGGCATCTCTCCGCGGTACCCGCGCAGGTCGCGAATGCGGGCTGGCGGTCCCTTGGCCGGCTCGCGCGGCGCCGTCACCTGCGCCCGATGAGGAACTTCGGGATACAGCAGCAGGCCGTTCTCCATCAGGTCGCCCTCGCGATTCACCCTGCCGAGAATCGTGTTGAGTACGACGACGAGGTGCTCGGTCAGGCTGGAGTGCGCGGCCATGTTGGGTCCAGTGCCCGTGCCAGCGGTGCCTCGGGGGCCCGCCGCGAACATCCGCGTTGCCGCCACGATGTCGTCTGCAGCGAGTTCGCACCGTTGGGCGACAACCTCGAGCGTGAATCCTTCGACTGCGGTGTGCAGCTCGCCCAGTTGGCTGACCCACCGCTCGCAGAACTCGTGATCCTGCAGACCTTCCTCCAGCACGATGCGGATCATTCCAGCCATCAACGTCGCGTCCTGGCCGGGCCGGATCTGCAGGTGGATGTCGGCGAAGCTCGCGAGTTCGGTGCGGCGCGGGTCGATGACGATCAGCTTCATTCCCTCGGCCCGGCGACGGCGCATTACCACGAAGGGGTTGGTTCCCTGCAGTCCACCGATCGGCCCATACGACGACACCATCGGGTTGTAACCAATGGCCATGTGCACGTCGGCGTCGGTGAAGCTCTGGTACCCCGCTTCCCATCCGCCGAGCCGAAAGCCAGCGAGACCCTTCGCCGGTTGGTCGATCGTGACCGAGGTGTAGAACGACGGCGAGCCCAGCCCATCGTGGAACGCCCGCGCAGAAGGCACCGCCACCGAGTTCTGATAGCCGCCCGTACCCGTGTACGACGCCACCGCCCGCGGCCCGTACGTCTCCACGATGCGGCGAATCGCGGTGGCGATCTCGTCGAGTGCCTCCTGGCTGGTGACCTCCTCGAACGTGCCGTCCGGCCGACGGCGCAACGGCGCGCGCAACCGGTTGGGGTCGGCCATCTGGTCGGGCAGCTGGCGCCCCTTGATGCACGTGTAGCCCTCGAACAGTGGGTCGTCCATGACCCCGCGAACGGCGATCACCCGGTTGTCCTGGACATCGACCTCCATCGGGCAACTTGCATGGCACACTCGGCAGAACGTCGTCGTGGTCTGCATCTTCAGCCTCCAGAGTTTCCGTACGTCTGTAAACTATCTCGTCGGCTAGTTTCGCAGAGCAGCGGGCCGATGTTGGCTCATTGCCGAAGGACTTGGGGGTCGAACATGCACAACCACTGGATCTCCGATCTCGTGCACCCGGCGTCTGGCACGGCGTCCGGCACGGGGGCGTGATGACGCGCCCATTCCGATTCGGCGTGCAGAGCTACGCCGCCAGCAGCCCTCAGAACTGGCGCGACCAGGCCAAGCGGGCCGAGTCGGGCGGCTTCAGCACGTTCAGCGTGGCCGATCACGTGATCGGGCCGGGTCCGGCTTTGGCAGCGACGAACCACCCAGTGCAAAACCTTGCCGCGATCCCTGCGATGGCCGTTGCCATCGAGGCCACGTCGACCATCCGCATCGGGGCCCGGGTGTTCTGCATCGACTATCGCCACCCGGTCGTTTTCGCCAAGGAAGTCGCAACGCTCGACTACTTCTCACAGGGGCGCCTGGAGCTGGGCCTCGGCGCCGGCTGGCTGCAGGGTGAGTACGAAGCGATGGGCGTGCAATGGGATCGAGCCGGTGTCCGCCTGGACCGGTTCGAGGAGACGCTGCGACTGCTGCGAGCGCACTTCGCGGAGGGCGAGATCGACGTGCGTGGCGACCACGTGCACGCGACTGGTTTCGAAGGCCTGCCAAAACCGACCAACGGCGTGCCACCGATCATGATCGGTGGCGGAGCCCGTCGGGTTCTGGGCATCGCTGGTCGCGAGGCCGACATCGTCAGCCTCAACTTCAACAACAGCTCCGGCAAGATCGGCCCCGCCGGGGTGCAGAGCAGCACGGCCGGTGAGACTGCGCAGAAGATCCAGTGGATCCGTGACGGCGCTGGTGAACGGTTCGACGAGATCGAGCTGGAGATCGCCGCCTACTTCACCGTTGTCACCGATCAGCGCGATGCAACGCTGGAGAAGATGGCACCGATGTTCGGCCTCAGCCCTGAGCAGTTCGCACAGCACCCTCACGCCCTCATCGGTTCGGTCGACTCGATCTGCGACCAACTGGTCGAGCGGCGCGAGACCTACGGCATCTCCTACATCACCTTCGGTGCGTCTGTCGTCGACGCCGTCGAGCCCATCGTGGCTCGACTGACCGGCACCTGAACCGCACCGAAACACCGGACCGAACAACCGGACCGAACAACCGCCCCACACGACACACGACATCTCGAGAGCAAGGACCCCTCATGAAAGTCGGCATCACACTTCCCGCACAGTTCCCGTTCGGCAGCACCAGGCAGATGCTCGAGGTGTACGAGCAGGTCGGATTCGATTCGTACTGGGCACCCGACCACATCCTCGGGGTCTTCCACCCCGGCCTGTGGAGCGAGATCCCGCTTTCCGCACTCGCAGCCGATCCGGATGCGTTCTACGACCCCTTCTGCTACGGGGCCGTCGTCGGCACGATGACCGACCGTCCGTACGGCATTTCGGTCACCGATGCCACCCGCCGTGGGGCCGCAGACTTGGCACGCACGGCGCTGACACTCAACGACCTCAACCCGGGTGGCTTCATTCTCGGCATCGGGTCTGGCGAGGCGGAGAGCCTGCTGCCCTTCGGGTATCCGTTCGACAAACCGGTATCTGTGCTCGAGTCGGTGCTGCGCGACCTGCGCTCGCTGCTGGATCGTGGGGTCATGGCCGACGGCGGCGTGGGCCGAATGGGTCTGCCGCTCCAGGCCGAGGGTCGTGGGAGCCCGCCGGTGTGGGTTGCCGGGCACGGACCACGCATGCTGCGGCTCACCGGCGAGTACGGCGACGGCTGGATCCCCGCGTGGGGCATGTCACCGGAGGAGTACGGTGCTAAGTACAGCGCGATCGCCGACGCGGCGGCTGCCGTCGGTCGACCCACTCCTGAGGCGTCGCTGCTGCCCTTTGTGCTGTTTGCCGAGAGTCAGGACGCCGCCGCTGAGATGTTCGAAAGGGAACCACTCGGCAAGCTGTTCGGATTGTTCGCGATGGGCGATGTGTGGGACAAGCACGGCCTGCAACACCCGCTGGGCAACGACTCGAAGGGCTTCGTCGATGTCATCATTCACGACCTCGACCCCGACGATCTGCGCGACCTCGCCGGCACGATCCCGTTCGACATGGTGAAGGAGGTGCTGTTCGTCGGCAACTCCGAGGAACTGGCTGGTCAGTTCGAGGCATACGCCCGCAACGGACTGGAGCACGTCGTGCTCGCCAACATTACCGGCGTGGTGGGCGGCATGGACGAGATCATGGCGCGTGGCATGGAGCTGCCCATCCTCAAGAATGTGTTGTCAGAGCTATGAGCATCGACCTCTCCACGTTCAACCCGTTCGATCCCACCACGCTGCAGTGCCCCTTCCCGCACTACGCCCAGATGCGCGATGAGCAACCGGTGATGCTGATCGAATCGCTGGGGATGTACCTGGTGACCCGGCACGATCTGGTGCTCGGCATCCTGCGCGATCCGGCCACGTACTCCTCGATGTTCGGCGGCGCCAGCATGCCGTTGCCGCCCGAGGCGCGCGCCAAGATGGCCGAGGTGATGGCAGACGGGTACCCGCGGGTACCCACCATGCTGACCGCCGACATGCCGGACCACACCCGCTATCGCCGGCTGGTGTCCAAGGCGTTCACTCCCAAGGTGATCGCCGAGCTGGAACCGGTGATTCGCGCCATCACCACCAAGCTCATCGACTCATGGATCGAGAGCGGCTCCATCGAATTCGTGACGCAGTTCGCCGTACCACTGCCCGTGGAGGTCATCGCCCATGCGTTGAACGTGCCCGACTCCCGGATGGCG
>JAYTSB010000295.1:0-6733 GCA_043745825.1 Actinomycetota bacterium
GATCAGGTTGACGAGCGAGGTCTTGCCGGACCCGGTGCTGCCGATGATGGCGGTCATCTGCCCGGCCGAGGACGTGAAGGAGATGTCCGCGAGCACCGGCACCTCGGCGCCCGGGTAGTGGAACCCGACATGGCGGAATTCGAGCGACCCGGACATCGTCACCTCGGTCACCGGATGCTCGGCGGCGGTCACCGACGACGGCGTGTCCAGTACCTCCTGGATGCGCTCGGCACACACCGCCGCGCGGGGCACGAGCACGGCCATGAAGCTGGCCATCATCACCGACATGAGGATCTGGGCGAGGTAGCTCAAAAACGCGATCAGGGCTCCGATCGACATCTTGCCGGTGCTGATTCGATCGGCACCGATCCACAGTGCAGCGACATTCGAGCCGTTGAGGATGACCGTCACGATGGGAAACATGAAGGCCATCAGCCGCCCGGCTCGCAGCGACGTGTCGGTGAGATCCGCATTCACGCCCGCGAAGCGCTGGGTCTCGTTGGGCTCGCGGACGAAAGCGCGCACCACGCGCATCCCGGCGATCTGTTCACGCAGCACCCGGTTGATGCCGTCGATGCGCTCCTGCATGACCCGGAAGAGCGGCACCATCCGCGAGATCACCAAGCCCACGCCGATCGTCAACGCCGGCACGCTGAACAGCAAGATGCCCGACAGCCCAACGTCTTCGCGCAGCGCCATGACCACGCCGCCGACGATGGTGATCGGCGCAGCGACCAGCAGGGTGCACGTCATCAGCACCAGCATCTGCACCTGCTGGACGTCGTTGGTGATGCGCGTGATCAGCGATGGTGCACCGAAGAGGTTGACCTCCTGGGTCGAGTAGCCGGTCACCGTGTGGAACAGCGCATTGCGCACGTCGCGCCCGAAGCCCATCGCGGTACGCGATCCGTAGTACACCGCACCTACCGAGAAGCACACCTGCACGCACGTGATCGCGAGCATGATCAGGCCAATCCGCCAGATGAAGGCGTGATCGCCCGTGGCGATGCCCCGATCGATGATCTTCGCGTTCAGGCTGGGCAGGTACAACGTGGCGATGGTCTGCACGAGTTGCAGCAGCACCACGGCCACGAGCAGCCGGCGGTACTTGACGAGAAAGGTGGCGAGCAGGCGGCGAAGCATCGTGCGTCCTGAGTCCTAACGGAGTGAATCTGCGGGAGAGGTTTCGGCGGGAGAGACGTCTGCGGGCCGTCGGCGGATGCCGTCGAGGAGCAGCGAGACGATCTCGGCGGGTGACATCGGCTCGTCATGCACCAGGGCGGGATGGCTGACGGCGAGCGTGAGCGCACGCAGCATCCGGGCTGCCACGACGGGATCGCGATCCAGTCGGTTGTGGTCTGCCTCGAAGACGGCCACCAGTCCGACCACGTCGGCGGGTCGCCGCCGCTCGTCGGGCACCTTGTCGACGCCGACGGTGGACGCCAAACGCCAGATGTTGGTGAGACGTCGCTGCACGATCGCGACAGCGGCGGCGAGGCGTTCCTCGAACGCCAGGTTCGGGTCGATCTCGACGAGCGCCGCTTCCATCGGCGCCGGATCGAAGGCCTGCTCCACTGCCGCCTCGATGAGCGACTCCTTGTCGGGGAAGACCCGGAAGATGGTGCCCTCCGCGATGCCGGCCGCGCACGCGATCATCTTGGTCGTGACTGCCGAGCCGTGCTCCAGCAGCAGCGGCAGCGTGGCCGCGATGATCGCCGCTCGTCGCTCTTCGGGCGGAAGTGCAGCGGCGCGCTGGCTGCGGGCGATCGTGGACACCATCCGGCGCAGTGTAGATGAGTGAGCACTCACTCACACTGTCGGACCCCGACTTGGCACCCTCTGCGACAGCACGGACCACCCGAGTTCGGGCCACGGCTGCTGTCACCGACCGATCAGGGGTATGGTCGCCGTTGTCCCTGTTGCCCATCCGAGGAGCCCGTCATGATCGATGTCCTACCGTTCGGCCGTACCGATCACGAGAGCACTCGTCTCCTGTTCGGCGCCGCCGCGCTTGGCGGGATGAGCCAATCCACGGCCGACCGGACGATGGAGATCGTGCGCGCAGCGGGCATCAACCACATCGATACGGCGGCCTCGTACGGCGAGTCCGAGCTCCGCCTCCAGCCGTTCCTCGCAGACCACCGCGCCGACTACTTCCTGGCGACGAAGACGGGTGAGCGCAATGGTGACGCTGCCCGCCGCGAGCTGGAACGCTCGCTGGAGCGGATGGGCGTGGACCAGGTGGATCTCATCCAGCTCCACAACTTGGTGGAGCCGGAGGAGTTCGAGATCGCCCATGGGCCCGGCGGTGCCGTGGAGGCGCTCGCCAAGGCCCGCGAAGAGGGTCTGGTGCGTTTCATCGGCGTCACCGGCCACGGAACGCGCATTGCGGACATGCACCTGCGCAGCCTCGACCGCTTCGACTTCGATTCCGTGCTGCTGCCCTACAACCATCTGATGATGCGGAACTCGGCGTACGCCGCGTCGTTCGAACAGCTCGTGGCCCGCTGCGCCGCCGACCGGGTTGCAGTGCAGACCATCAAGTCCGTGGCCCGGCGCCGTTGGTCTGCCGACAGCACCGAGCCGCACTATGCCTGGTACCAGCCGCTGCCCGAGGGTGACGCACTCCGCCGTGGTGTGGCGTTCGTGCTCAATCGTCCAGGGATCTTCCTGAACACGTCCAGCGACGCCCGGCTCCTGCCCGCGATCGTGGACGCGTCCACCAGCGGCCTGCCGCTGCCCAGCGAAGCAGAATTGGACCACGACGTCGCCGAGTTCGACATGTCTGTCCTGTTCGACGGCGCCGAGCTCGAACGGATCTAGACATGCGCTGAACTCGCTGAGACTCCCCGGGGAGTCTGTCGAAGGACTCACTGACGATCGAAGTCGGGGCACGGGCGGAACTGAATGCCCAGCGAGGACGCCAGCGGCGTCAGGTGAAGCGGTGCTCGTGGGTGCGTCGCAGGACAGCTTTCTCCACCTTGCCCATTGCGTTGCGCGGCAGCTCGCGCACGACGTCGACGTGCTTGGGGTGCTTGAACCGGGCGAGGCGACCGTTGAGCACCGCGGCGACCGCAGAAACGTCGAAGTCCTCCGCGGCCACAAGCACCGCCACCACGGCGTCGCCGAGGTCGGGGTGCGGTACACCGATGACGGCCGATTCCTCCACGCCGGCGATCTCGTCGAGCAGGAGCTCGATTTCTTTCGGGTAGATGTTCAGGCCGCCGCTGATGATCAGGTCCGTGCCGCGTCCGGCGAGGGTCAGCCGACCGTCGGGACCCAGCGAGCCGAGATCGCCCGTGCTGAACCACCCGTCCTCTCCGAACGCGGCCGCGGTCTTGTCCGGCATGTCCCAGTAGCCGGCGAACACGTTCGGGCCGAGCACCTCCACCACGCCCACGGTGCCGTCCTGGCACGGCATGCCGCCGTCATCGACGACGCGGATCTGCACGTCGGCCAAGGCGTAGCCGACGGTGCCGGCGATGCGCTCGCCATGCAGGGGGTTCGAGGTGATCATGCCGGTCTCCGTCATCCCGTACCGCTCCAGGATGTGATGCCCGGTGCGTTCGGCGAAGGTCTGATGCACCGTCTCGGTGAGCGGTGCCGAGCCGGAGATGAACAGTCGCATCGACGCACAGTCGGTGACCCCGAAGTCCGCGGCCGACAGCAGCCGGCTGTAGAACGTCGGCACGCCCATCATCACGGTGGCTCCCCGCAGTGCCTCGCGCACGGAATGAACCTCGAACCGAGGCAGGAAGCGCACCTCGCACGCGCTGAGCATCGCGCAATGGAGAGCGATGAACAGGCCGTGCACGTGGAAGATCGGTAGCGCGTGCACCAGCACATCGTCGCTGCCGAACCCCCACATCTCGGTCAGGGTCAAGGCATTGCTGCGCAGGTTGGCAGTGGTGAGCATCGCCCCCTTCGGCTTGCCGGTGGTTCCCGAGGTGTAGAGCATCGCGGCAATATCGTCGTCGACCCGGGGCACGATCGTTGTCAGTGGCTCGCACGCCGCCGCCCGGTCCGGCAACGATCCCCCACCGTGCTCGTCCAGCGTCAGCAGCGTCGCGGCAGTACCGGGTGGCAACAATCGTCCGGGGACAAGCACAACCACAGTCGGACGAGCGTCGTCGACGAAGTACGCCAGCTCATCGAACGTATACGCCTCGTTGAGCGGCACGTAGACAGCACCCAGGCGAAGGCACGCAAGGTAGAGCGCCACTGCGCTGGGCGTCTTCGGCACCTGGGCCACGACTCGATCACCGACCGCAACGCCGCACCTGTCGAGCACCGTCGCGTGCTGCGCGCTCAGCCGATCGATGTCGCTGAACGTCAGCACAGACGTGCCGGGGAGGCGGAGGAACACGGCATCGGCGCGCGGCGTCCACGCAGTGCACAGCGTGGTGTACAGGTTGTCGGTCACGAACGCCGAAGCTACCCGGTGACCAGTTCGCTGACCGAGGTGCTCGGTGCGCGGACGCAGGGTTCAGGCGGGGGGGCCGTCCACCGCATACCGATGCAGCAGTGCCAACAGATCGTCGGGCACCTCCACGCCATGGATCTCGGCCGCATGCCGCATGGCCAGCCGGCGATCGCCGGGTAGCCGCACGCCGGGTTGGTTCACCAGCGCAACCAGCTCGGTCTCGATCCGGTCAACGAACCCGGGACCCATGGTGGCGGTG
This sequence comes from Actinomycetota bacterium, assembly GCA_043745825.1. Lineage (GTDB taxonomy): Bacteria > Actinomycetota > Acidimicrobiia > Acidimicrobiales > Ilumatobacteraceae > WLMZ01. Next base: position 4,683 of record JAYTSB010000295.1, read on the forward strand.
GAGTCGATGGCCAGGATCACCTGACCCACATCCGGCGGCCCACCGTCGTTGCCGCCGAAGCCGGATGCCTCAAACGAGAAGTTCGAACCGGCCACGCCACCGGCCATGATGTCGACCAGCAATGCCAGCGCCGAGCCCTTGTGGCCGGCCGCCGGCGCCATCGCCCCGGCCAACGCCGCCTGCGCGTCGGTGGTGGGCCGACCCTGCGAGTCGAGCGCCCAACCCAGCGGGATAGCGTCACCCGCTTGTGCCGCGGCGTTGACCTTCACCCACGCGACCGCCGATGAGGACAGGTCGGCCACCACGGGCGGGCCACTCGCGCGCGGCGCCGCCCACGCAATCGGGTTGGTGCCGAAGAACGGCTTGGTGCCACCCGCCGGTGCCATCAGCGACGACGAGTTGGCGAACATGATCGCTACGAGCCCTGCCTCGGCGAGTTGCTCCACGAACCACCCCAACACGCCGGCCGAGTACGAGTGCTGCACTGTCATGATTCCGATACCGCACGTGCGCGCCGCATCGACGAGGGAGTTGCGCCCCGCCGCGAACGCCGGGTGGGCGAAACCATGATGCGCATCCACCACCACGGTTGCGGCGCGTGGCCGAGCCACGGTCGGCACGGCATCGCCCACCACCTTGCCGCACGCGAGGTGATCGCAGTACGTGGGCAGGTACGGGAGACCCACCGTGCGGATCCCCTCGGCCTCGGCGTCGCGGATGCTACGCGCCGTGGCGTCCGACTGCAGCGCCGACGCACCCGCGCGGGCGAGCATGCGCCGGCTGAGCTGTTCGACCTCGTCCAGCGTGAGGGTGGTCGTCGCGATCTTCACGTCGCGATGATCCACACTGCGGCGAGGTGCGCGCCGGCAGCGATCACCGTGCAAAGGTGCCAGACCTCGTGGTAGGAGAAGACGTCCGGTCGGAGCCGCGGCCAGCGCCGGTTCAGCCCGATCGCCCCGCCGGTGTAGAAGACCCCGCTGATCATCATCATCAACGCAGGAGCCGCCCCCATGCGGTGCCACAGATCGGGCAAGGCGATCACGCCAACCCAGCTGACCGCGATGTACATCACGCCGCCCACGATGCGCTGGTGGCGCCAACCACCGATCTTCATCACGATGCCGATCAGGCAGCCGGTCCACATCACCAGCAGGAGCGGCAGGCCGAGGCCGTCGGGCACGCCCAGCACACAGATCGGAGTGACGCTGCCCGCGATCGCGGCAAAGATCATCGCGTGGTCGACGCGCCGCCAGAGATCGCGCTGGCGCACCGTGTGCACCCACCGGTGGTAGGTGGCCGAGGCGACGAACATCGAGCACAGCCCGATCGCGTAGATGCCGACCGCGAGCCTGGCGCGGTTGCCGCGCGACAGCACGAGGAGTGCACCCAGCATGGGCACCACCACGAACAGCGCGTACACGTGCAGGCGGCCACGCCACAGCGGGCGCGCATCGGTGCCAAGTGGTACATCGAGGAGCTCGGTGTTCGGCGGTGACGTCATCGACTCGATGGCCCTATTCTGACCGCTCGGCAAGCTGCCGCGACAGCGCAAATCAACGAAGATCGCGGCTTTCGTGCGGTGGCATTTGTCGTGCGGGCGACGTGTCGCGGCGTTGGCGAACCCTAGGAAGGTTGCATCTGCGCGGCCTTCATCGCCGCGGCCGCTCCATCGATCGCGCGCCGCACCACTTCCTCGACGTGATCCACGTCGAGGCCCAGCGCGTGACCGACGTGCACGGACCAGATCTCCGAGCGGATGTTGTTTTCGAAGTCGATCTGGTTACGTACGTCGGCGCGAGTGGCCTGCCGGTTCTGGCTGATCATCACGAAGGTCGAGAGGAAGATCGCCTCGAGCGAGACGATCATCGTCAACAGGCCGAACGGGAACTTGTCGAACTCGCGGTCGAGCCCGGCCAGCCCCACGTTGATGGCGATCCACAGGCCGAACCACGCCACGTGGATGTAGATGAACCGCATCGAACCGGCGAAGTTGGTGATTACGTCAGCGGCCTGGCCCTGCACACGCACCAGCATCGCCATCAGCTTGCGTT
>JAYTSB010000296.1:0-3044 GCA_043745825.1 Actinomycetota bacterium
GCGTATCGCGCCACCGCGGCCGATGCCGTCGGCCCGTACGAGGGGTTGGGCGCCGGCGTGCCCGACCAGTACCGGGCCGTAGTGCGCGCAGCCGGGGCGCGCTTCACCGCAACGATCGTCGACGACACACCGTCCGGCACGATGGCGGGCATCCTCGCCGACCCGGCCCGCCGCGCCCTGCACGTGCGTACCATCGTCGCGTTCGCCGATGAAGGCGGTTTCGACGGTATCGAGCTCGACTACGAGAAGTTCGCCTTCAGTGACGGGCGAGACACGTGGGATGCCACCCGGCCCAATTGGGTCAGCTTCGTCACCGATCTCGCCAACGCACTGCATGCCGACGGCAAGACGCTCACCGTGAGCGCGCCGTCGTCTGGCGACTACTGGGTGTACGACTACGAGGCCATCGGCAAGGTGGTGGATGCGATCCGCATCATGGCCTACGACTACAGCACCAGCAAACCGGGGCCAATTGCCCCGCTCAGTTGGGTCCGCGACGTCGTTGCTTCGGCGAAGCGGCTCGTGCCGGCGAACAAGCTCGTGCTCGGCATTCCGATGTACGGCCACGACTGGCCCAGGGTTGTGCGTGGCAGGTGTCCGGGGGGCGACGCCGATCAACCCCGGCGAGGCAACCTGTCCACCAAGTCAGCGGCGGCTCTGGCCGCGAGTAGGGGCGTCGACCCCACATGGGACGCCACTGCTGCCGAGCGAACGTTCGTGTATCGGGACGTGCTCACCGGGCTCGACGAGGCCGGTGACCCGACGTCGTGCACCGTTGCGCACACCGTCTGGTACGCCGACGCCCAGGCCGTGCACCATCGGGCGTGGCTCGCCGAGCGCCAGGACCTGGCCGGAATCGCGCTGTGGTCGCTGGGCAATGAGGACGGGCAGGTGTGGCAGGCCATTTCAGCCGCGCGCGCCGACCAGGAGGAGTGGCCGCCGGTGTCTGGGTCGGGGTCCGGCACTCAGTCCGTCACCATTACAGGCGGCTGAACAGGCGGTCGGCTTGCTCGGCCGCCTTGGCCCGCACCTCCACCGGATCCACGCGCGTGGCGACGCCGTCACGCAGCAGCCACTCGTTGCCGCGCTGCACGTGCAGGGCGCGGATGCCCGGGGTGAAGGCAACGTGCCAGGGAGAATCGACGTGGTCGTAGTTCCATGTGACCACGTCGTCCGCGGCGCCCGGCATCAGTTCCCAACCGTTGGCCAGCCACGACCACGCGGCGTCGGGCGAGGCGGTCACATCGTCGGCTCGATGGGCGGCGTAGGCAAGGCGGAACTCCTCCAGCATGTCGGCGCCGATCCCGTCGGTGCCGAGCACGATCGTGTTGGGGCGCGTCGCCGGCCGCGCGTAGCCCACCGCGTTGTTCATGTTGCTGCGCGGGTTGTGCGCCAACCGGCCCTGAAGAGCACGGTCGAGGTGCACGCCGTGCACGAGCAACCAGTCAGCCCTCGCGAGGCCGGCGAGCCGTGCGCCCGCCGGTACGTCCACCGTTCCCTCGGCGACATGCACGTGCACGCCCACGCCGAGGTCGGCCGCAAGCGCAGTGGCCGCCGCCAACGTCTCGTCGCTGCAGGTGAAGGCGGCATGCACGCCAACCATGCCCCGGCCGCCGGCGCGGATGAACCGCGCGCACTCGTGCAGGCCGCGACGCGCGGCGTCGGTCATCGCCGGCGGCGGCCTGTGCTCGTCCGGCCACGGTGAGCCGTCGTCCTGCCAGCGGTCGGTGACGCCGTACGCGCACAGGACGTCTACCCCGACCTCGGCACATGCTGCGGCGATGACATCGAGGCTGCCCTCGATCGCGTTCGGCCCCTCGTGGTGGTCGATGATCGCCGTCGTTCCGCACTGCAGTGCCTCCAGCGCGCCCAGCATTGCGCTCCAGCGCAGCATCTCCAGGTCCAATGCCGCATCGAGCCGCCACCACACCTGGCGCAGGATCGACATGAAGTCTGTCGGTCGCTGTGGAGGCGCCGGCATGCCCCGCGCCAGCGAGGAGTAGAGGTGGTGGTGACCGCAGACCAAGCCGGGAGTGGTGCTCGACATTCCCCCATCGTGCCAGCCCGCTCCCACCTGCGCGGCGCCCCCGACAGTTTGGACCCGCCGGTTTCGGCCGATCCGTGCTGTCACCGCCCGCCGTGTCGGCCTGAGTGGGTGGTGCGCGCTCCCCGACAGTTTGGACGCGCCGGTTTCGGCCGATCCGTGCTGTCACCGCCTGTCGTGTCGGCCGCGACAGTCTGGCCCTGCCGGTTTCGGCCGATCCGTGCTGTCGCGCGGCACCGCTGTAGCGCGGCCGATCCGGCTGTCGGGCGGCGGCGCCGGGCGAGCGTCAGGGGTGGTGGCCGCGCCAGATGGGGCTGCGCGGGGGTTCGAACATGGTGGGCACGGGATGGCCGTCGATGGCTGCGAAGGCCATGTCGCCCCACCACTGCGCGCCGGCCGCCGTGCTGGGCAATTCATTGCGGGCGAACCAGCCGACGTCGGCGGTCTCCAGCGGATGCGCCTGCAGGTTTCCGCCGGTGGCCCGGCAGTGGAACAGGAGCATGTACATCGCGAACCGGGTGAAGCCCATCCGCTGTCCGTCGAGCACGGCGACGAGCTGCACCGGTTCGCACTCGATGCCGGTCTCCTCGAGCACTTCTTTCACCGCGACCTCCGACGGCGAGTAGCCGGCGTCGGCCCAACCGGTGGGGTACAGCCAGATCAGACTGTCGGAACGTTGCACGAGCAGGATCTCCCCGCGCTCGTTGCCGACGATGGCGCCGACGGCCACCTTCGGCGTGACGTAGCCGGGCACACCTTCACCAACGCTGTCCATCCACTCCTGGACGAAGTGGTCCTGCTCACGGCGTACTTCGAGCGCGTCGTCTGCGGCGGCCTTGATGTCCGCCGCGACATGCAGCACCTCTTCGAAGCGCTCCTGCTCGTAGAGGCTCTGGGTGAACCCGAGACCGGTGCGAGCGATCCCGGCAAGGGTCTCGCTCCAGCGCACGAGGTCTCGGGTGAAGTCCTGTGGACCTGTCTCCGGCGAGTCACTCACGGA
>JAYTSB010000297.1:0-1634 GCA_043745825.1 Actinomycetota bacterium
AAGAAGCCGAACTCTGCGCTCCGCAAGGTCGCCCGTGTGCGCCTCACCAGCGGCGTCGAGATCACGGCATACATCCCCGGCGAAGGCCACAACCTGCAAGAGCACAGCATTGTCTTGGTCCGCGGTGGACGCGTGCGCGACCTGCCAGGCGTGCGCTACAAGGTGATCCGTGGCGCACTTGATGCCGCCGGCGTGAAGAACCGCAAGCAGAGCCGCAGCCGTTACGGCGCGAAGACCCCCAAGTGACCCGAGTCGAGAAGTAGTAGGAACGAAGAGCCATGCCTCGTAAAGGACCCGCGGAGCGCCGCGACATCATGCCCGACCCGATCTACCGGTCGCTGCTCGTCTCACAGATCACGAACAAGGTCATGCTGCACGGCAAGCGCAGCATCGCTGAGAAGATCGTGTACGACGCGCTGAAGATCGTGGAGGAAAAGAGCGGCACCGAGCCGATCGCCACGCTCAAGCGAGCCGTCGAGAACATCAAGCCCCCGCTCGAAGTGCGCAGCCGCCGCGTGGGTGGCGCCACCTATCAGGTGCCGGTGGAGGTCCGCCCCCGCCGGGCCAACACGCTCTCCATTCGTTGGCTCGTCGACTTCAGCCGCAAGCGTCGTGAGAAGACGATGGCCGAGTGCCTCGCCGGCGAATTGCTGGATGCTGCCAACGGCCTCGGCGCCGCTGTGAAGCGCCGCGATGACATGCAGAAGATGGCCGAGAGCAACAAGGCCTTCGCCCACTACCGCTGGTGAGCACCTGCCGGTCGAGCCGGCACACAGATTGATGAGCCGCCCGCCCGCTTGGGCGGGTGGTTTCGTTTTTCGTCGACCGAGAAGGTGGTGTTCGTGGGCGCAGCGCAGGTGATCGTCCTGCTCATCGGGAGCCTCCTTGCGGTCTTTCCGTGGCGTCGCTTCCCCGGCTGGATCGGACCGGCCATTCTTGCAATCCTCTCCGTCGCTGCGCAGATCGTTCCATGGCAGGCTGCGCAGACCACTGCGCACGACCTGACCAATGCCGTGCTGTTCCTGTTGCTCGCCGTGCCACTGGCGGTGCTCCTCGATCGCTCGGGCTTCTTCGCAGCATTGGCTGCATTGGTGGGCGGGGGACGCCACCTGCGCAGCGGCCTCTGGGTGCTCGCCGCACTCGTGACGGTCGTCTTCAACCTCGACGCAGCGGTGGTGCTGTTGACCCCGCTCTTCGCGCGCATTGCCGATCGGCACGGCGAGGACCCGGTGCTGCTCGGGTTCATCCCCGCGCTGCTCGCCTCATTGGCGTCATCGGTGCTCCCGGTGTCCAACCTCACCAACCTGATCGCCGCAGACCGCCTGCACTTGGGAGCCGGTTCGTTTCTGGCCCACATCGCACTGCCGTCGCTTGCGGCCACGGTGGTCGGCGGGCTCGTCTTTGCCCGCCTCGGCGCGCGCCGCGCAGCGATGGGCGAACCCATGCACGTGGGAGCCGGTCATCCGAGCGGTGTCAGGGCGATTGGCGCTGCCGATCACGACGAGATCGGGGCAGACGACGTGGCCGACGACGTGGCCGACCCCGCTGCGCTGCGCCTCGGGGTCCGCGTCGTGGTGTGGTTGCTGTTCGGGTTCACGGTGGGTGAACGCGTGGGAGTACCGGCGTGGGTGATC
>JAYTSB010000298.1:0-2726 GCA_043745825.1 Actinomycetota bacterium
CGCCGGCGTACCCGACAACGCCACCGCCGTCGTCCTCAACGTCACCGCCACCGAAGCCACATCCAACGGCTACATCACCGTCTACCCCTGCGGCACCACACCACCCACCGTCTCCAACCTCAACACCACACCCGGCGGCACCATCCCCAACGCCGTCATCACCAAAATCGGCACCGGCGGCAACATCTGCATCTACACCAACAACGCCACCCACATCATCACCGACATCAACGGCTACTACCCCGCCGGCTGACCTCCACCCCGCCCCCGAGTTCTGCGAAGGTTCTCGGACGCTGTGAGGCCCAGAACCGTGCAAACTCCAGCAAGCACTGTGCTCCCGCGCGCAAATCGAACGCGTCGAGCGCTGACGCTGGTGGCCCGGGTTCAGCGGGCGCGATAGGTGGAGCGGTTGCCGGCGGCGTCCTTGTTGAGGCGCTTGGAGAGGTGCAGGCCTTCGAGCACGAACTCCACCGCAGCGGCGACGGCGGCGGGTGACTCGTTGCCTCCGGTCAGGCCCTGCACCGGAGCGGCGAGCGCCGGCACGGACTCCAGCAGGCCAACGAGCTCGGCCGACGAGACGTCCTCGCCGGTGTGGGCAACCGTGCCTTCGTCGAACGCGCCGACCACGTCGCGGACCTGATCCGGCGTGACGCGCTCCTTGTACACCGTGAGCACGGCACTCTTGACGAGGTTGTCGAGGATGGCGCCGTCGCGACCTTCCTCCAGCGACTCGATCTCAATCTTGCCGGACGTGGACGCAGCGATCGCGCCCAGGTCGCAGACGCGAGGCACGACTTCGCGCTCGCCGGCGCGCAGTCCACGCCGCAACGCGTTCGCAGCGAGCACCTCGCGATTGGCCACCGAGAGGCGCACGGACACACCGCTGCGCTGGTTGACGTGGCTGCTCGACCGAGCGAGATGGCTGAGCGTCGCGATGACCTCTTCCATGTAGTCGGGCACCGTGACCTTGATGTCGCCGACGCTGGCCGCACGCGACTCCTGGCGCATGATCGCCACCTCGGTCGAGACGTCGAGCGGGTAGTGGGTGCGGATCTGGCTGCCGAAGCGGTCCTTGAGCGGCGTGATGATGCGGCCGCGGTTGGTGTAGTCGTCCGGGTTCGCAGACGCCACGAGCATCACGTCGAGCGGCAGGCGGATCTTGTAGCCACGGATCTGGACGTCGCGCTCTTCGAGCACGTTGAGCAAGCCGACCTGGATCCGCTCGGCGAGATCCGGGATCTCGTTGATCGCGAAGATGCCGCGGTTCGTACGCGGCACGAGGCCGTAGTGCAGGGTGAGCTCGTCGCTGAGGTATCGACCCTCGGCAACCTTGATCGGGTCGACCTCACCGATCAGGTCGGCGATGGACGTGTCCGGGGTCGCCAACTTCTCGCCGAAGCGCTCGTCGCGGTGCACCCACGTGATGGGCGTGTCATCACCCTGCTCGGCAACGAGGTCGCGCCCGTGCTTGGACACTGCGTGGTACGGATCGTCGTTGATCTCGCTGCCGGCGATGATGGGCATCCACTCGTCCAGCAGGCCGGTGAGCGAGCGGATGATACGCGTCTTGGCCTGGCCACGCTCGCCGAGGAAGATGACGTCGTGACCTGCGAGCAGTGCGTTCTCGAGCTGCGGCATGACCGTGTCCTCGTAGCCGAGCACACCGTCGAACAGGGGCTCACCGGCAGCGATACGAGCGACGGCGTTGCGGCGGATCTCCTCCTTGACCGGAACCGATTGCCAGCCGGAGGCCTTCAGTTCGCCGAGGGTGCTTGCCAGGTGCGTCATGAGTCGAACATAGCCAAGATCCCGCTGGGATGCACAGTGGGTGCCCCAATGGCTCGGCATAAGCTGCGCCGATGGATCTGAGCGGTGCGTGGCGGGGAGCGATCGCCGATGACCAGCTGCGACGCACCGCTGTCGGACTGAACTACGACGACTCGGAATGGCATCCGGTGCACGTGCCCGGCCACTGGCGCAATGAGCCTGCGTTCGCCGACAGCGACGGTCCGCTGCTGCTGCGCACCAGCTTCGACATGCCCCGACCCGCCGTCGGTGAGCGCAGTTGGGTGGTGCTCGACGGCGTCTTCTACCAGGCCGACGTGTGGTTCGACGGCGCCTACATCGGTGACCCAGAGGGCTACTTCTTCGGGCATTCGTTCGAGGTCACGTCCCTCGCCCGCCTGGCCGACGAGCACGTGCTCGCCGTGGAGGTGGCCTGCTCACCGCAGAAGTCGCACCGCGGTCGGCGCAACATCACCGGCGTGTTCCAGCAGTGGGATGCCGCGGACCGTTCGTGGAACCCGGGCGGGTTGTGGCGTTCCGTGCGAATGGAGTTCACGGGTCCGGTGCGGCTCGACCGGCTGCGCGTGCTGTGCCGTGACGCCAACGAAGTGCGCGCCCACCTGCGCCTGCACGGCCGCCTGGACAGTGATGCGCCCCGCACCGTGCGGCTGCGCACATCGGTCGACGGCGTGGCGCTGGCCCAGATCGAGCAGTCGCTCGCTCGCGGCGTGAACGAGGTCGATTGGACGCTGGACATCGACAACCCGCGCCTGTGGTGGCCGTGGTCGCTCGGCGAACAACCGCTGACCGACGTGCAGGTCGATGTCGTCGTGGAGGGCGAAGTCAGCCACACGCGTTCGGTCCGCACCGGCCTGCGTGAAGTGGCGATGCAGGAGTGGATCTACTCGGTCAACGGCGAGCAGCTGTTCCTGAAGGGCGCC
>JAYTSB010000299.1:0-3472 GCA_043745825.1 Actinomycetota bacterium
GACACCATCGAGATCCATCCGAGCTACGAGGAAGCCGTCATCCGGGTGGAGATGTTCGGTGACACGGTGGACCGCATCACCGTGGTCGATCCGCTCACAGGCGAGCAGCTGCGCGAGACCAACCGCATCCAGGTCTTTCCCGCAACCCACTACGTCGCCGGCGAGGAACGGATGCTTAAGGCGATCATCGGCATCGAGGCCGAGCTGCAGGAGCGCCTCGCGCTGTTCGAGTCCGAGGGCAAGCTGCTGGAGGCCCAGCGCCTGCGGATGCGCACGCAGTACGACCTGGAGATGATGCACGAGGTCGGGTACTGCAACGGCATCGAGAACTACTCGATGCACATCGACGGACGTCAGTACGGCGAGCCGCCGTTCACCCTGATCGACTACTTCCCCAAGGACTTCCTGCTCGTCATCGACGAGAGCCACGTTGCAGTTCCGCAGCTGCACGGCCAGTTCATGGGCGACCTGGCCCGCAAGAACCAACTCATCGAGCACGGGTTCCGCTTGCCGAGCGCGCGTGACAATCGTCCGTTGCAGTTCGAGGAAGTGCTCGAGCGAATCCCGCAGTGCGTGTTCTTGTCCGCCACGCCCGCCGCCTACGAACTGAAGGTGTCCACCCAGGTGGTGGAGCAGATCGTGCGGCCCACCGGATTGATGGACCCGGAGGTCGTGATCAAACCCACCAAGGGCCAGATCGACGACCTGATCGAGAACGTCAACGCCACGGTGGCCCGCGGCGACCGTGCGCTCATCACCACGCTGACGAAGAAGATGGCCGAGGACCTCACCGAGTACCTGCTCGAGCAGGGCATGCGGGTGCGGTACATGCACAGCAACATCGACACGATCCAGCGCATCGAGACGTTGCGCGGTCTGCGCCTCGGCGAGTTCGACGCACTGGTCGGTATCAACCTGCTGCGTGAGGGTCTCGATCTGCCCGAGGTCTCCCTGGTGGCCATCCTCGATGCGGACAAGGAGGGCTTCCTGCGCAGTGAAACCTCGCTCATCCAGACGATGGGTCGTGCAGCCCGCAACGTAGACGGTCAGGTCATCATGTACGCCGACAAGATCACCGCGTCGATGGAGCGGGCCATCGGCGAGACCCAGCGCCGGCGCGCCAAGCAGCTGGAGTACAACCTCGCCAACAACATCAATCCGCAGACCATTCGCAAGGCTGTCGGCGACATCCTCTCCATGCTGCGCCCGGACAACACCTCGCCCGTGCCGGGCAAGGACCGTCGTCGCCAACGCGAACGTGACAAGGTCCAGCGCGAGCTGAAGACGCTGCCCCAGCAGGAGCTGGCTCGCCTGATCCAGACGCTCGAGGAGGAGATGCACGAGGCCGCTGTCGAGTTGCGTTTCGAGTACGCCGCGCGCCTGCGCGATGAGATCAACGACCTGCGCCGCGAGCTACGCGACGCGGGCTGACGTGACGTCCATCCGTCCCCGACCACCTCTCCCGATCCCCAGATAGGTTCGCCCCAATGGCCGACAAGATCATCGTTCGCGGTGCTCGCGAGCACAATCTGCGCAACATCAGCGTCGATCTCCCGCGTGACAAGCTCATCGTTTTCACCGGCCTGTCGGGCTCCGGAAAGTCCAGCTTGGCCTTCGACACCATCTACGCCGAGGGCCAGCGCCGCTATGTCGAATCGCTGAGCGCGTACGCCCGGCAGTTCCTCGGCCAGATGGACAAGCCGGATGTCGACGTCATCGAGGGCCTGTCGCCGGCCATCTCCATTGACCAGAAGTCGGCCAGCCGCAACCCACGTTCCACGGTCGGCACCATCACCGAGGTCTACGACTACCTCCGGTTGCTCTACGCACGCATTGGGGTGCAGCACTGCGTGAACGACGGCACTCGACTGCAACGCCAGACCCCACAGCAAATCGTCGATCGCATCCTCCTGATGGACGAGGGCACTCGCTTTCAAGTCCTCGCCCCGGTCGTCCGTGGCCGCAAGGGCGAGTACAAGACGCTCTTGGAAGACCTCGCCGGACAGGGCTTCGTCCGCGCCCGCATCGACGGGTCGGTCGTCGACATCAACGACTTCCTCAAGCTGGACGAATCTCTGGCGCGTTACGAGAACCACTCCATCGAGGTCGTGATCGACCGCCTCGTGCGTCGCGAGGGCATCGAGCGACGGCTCACCGACAGCCTCGAGACGGCACTGAAACTGGCCGACGGTGTGGCCGAGATCGAGATCGTCGGTCGCGACGGCGAGATCGAGGACCAGCTCACGTTCAGCCAGCACTTCGCCTGCCCGCAGTGCGGCACCTCGTACGAAGAGCTCGCGCCGCGCAACTTCTCGTTCAACTCGCCCTACGGCGCGTGTACCGCGTGCGATGGTCTGGGCACCACCTTCGAGATCGACCCGGAGCTGCTCGTCCCGGATCCTGATCTGTCGATCAATGCCGGCGCGATCGCCCCGTGGCGGTCTGCGCACACGCAGTACTTCAACCGGATGATCGAAGCCGTCGCCGAGGTGTACGACATCGACTTGGACGCGCCGTGGCATGCGCTCACCGCCAAGCAGACCAAGATCGTGCTGCACGGCATCGACGGCAACCTGGCGGTCAAGTACAAGAACCGCTACGGCCGGGTGCGCCAGTACAGCACCGCATACGAGGGCGTCATCCCGTGGATCAAGCGCCGGCACGAGGGTGCGGAGAGCGACTGGAGCCGCGAGCAGTACGAGGGCTACATGCGTCTCGTCCCGTGCCCGACGTGCGGCGGCGCCCGGCTGAAGCCGGCCACGCTTGCGGTGACGGTCAATGGCAAGCACATCGCCGAGGTCTGCGAGATGGCCATCGGGGAGAGCGCCAAGTTCCTCGCCGGCCTGGAGTTGAGCGAGCGCGACCGGATGATCGCCGAGCGCGTGACCAAGGAGATCAACGCCCGGCTCGGGTTCCTGCTCGACGTCGGTCTCGACTACCTGTCGTTGTCCCGTTCGGCCGGCACCCTCGCCGGCGGCGAGGCCCAACGCATCCGCCTCGCCAGCCAGATCGGCTCCGGTCTGGTCGGCACCCTCTACGTACTCGACGAGCCATCCATCGGGCTGCACCAGCGCGACAACCACCGTTTGATCGAGACACTCATCCGCCTCCGCGATCTCGGCAACACCGTCCTGGTCGTGGAGCACGACGAAGACACCATCCTCACCGCCGACTGGATCGTGGACATCGGTCCGGGTGCGGGCGAGCACGGGGGCGCCGTGGTCTACAGCGGCCCGGTCAAAGGAATCCTGAAGTGCAAGGACTCGATCACCGGCCAGTACCTCGCCAAGACGCGCAGCGTGCCGGTGCCGAAGGTGCGTCGCGCCCCGGGCAAGGAGTGGCTGGAGATCAAGGGCGCACGCGAGCACAACTTGCGCAACATCGACGCCAAGATCCCCCTCGGTTGCTTCGTGGCCATCACCGGCGTGTCCGGCTCGGGGAAGAGCTCGCTGATCCGCGACATCCTCCTGCC
>JAYTSB010000300.1:0-5895 GCA_043745825.1 Actinomycetota bacterium
CACCATCACCAGGACCGGCACCACTTTGAGCAGCAGCAGTCGGCCATGGGTGGTGTCCAGCAGATGGCCGCGGTCGAGACGGTAGAGCTGTGCCGCGCCGGTGACGACGGTGACCAGCATCGCCGGTGTGGAGATGCGTCCGAAGCCGCGCACGGCATGCACGAGGTCGTCCTCGCCGGGGCCGGCCAGCACCACACGGGCGAGGAGCACGAGCCCGCCGACCCAGACGGCCATGGCGAGGGCGTGGGCCACGCCGGCGACATACCCGACGAGCTCGAGATCGCCTCCGGTGCGCGAGAATCCCAATGTGGCAACGGCCAGACCGGGCAACGCGAGCGCGGCAAGCTGCGTCGCAGGATCGATGACGCGCTCGGGTCGTACCGCCACCCACCCGGACGCGAGTACCAGGGCGATGCGCGCGAGCACGGCGAGGCCGGGGGTGGTGTCGGTCAGCGTGCCCCAGTTCGTCGGCAGGAGCGAGGCGGTGAACCCCTTGCCGCTTTGTTGGGCCACGAAGCACGCCACCATCAAGCCGGTGGTGATGACGGCAATCAACCAGGCGTAGCGCAGGAACCGGATGGTGAGGATGTACTCCACGCCTTCTGGCCACGCCACCGTGATCAGCACGAGCGCGCCGAACAGCGCCGCAAGGGCAATGGTGGACACGAACCTGAAGAGTCCGAGCGGACCGGACAGACTCGAGCGGTCGGCGGTGTTGGACGAGGCGTTGCCCGCCGCGGCAGTGGCAGCGGGATCCGCGGAGGTTGCGGTGACTGCGTCCTGCTCGATCTTGAACGTGAACGTCGCAGTTGTGGTGCTGGGGTCAGCGCTGCCCTGCACGCGCCAGAAAACCGAGCACTGGCCCTTTGGCAGCGGGGTGGCGACATCGCCGATGAGGGTCAGCGAATCACCCGACACACGCGTGGTGACGCCCGCCGCTGCGCTGCCGTTGCACGTGACAGCCATCAATGCGTCGGCGTTGATGCTGCCGTCGAAGGTGACGGCGAGCTGCTGGGGTGACGTCGCCACGGACGACCCGTCGGCGGGGCTGGTGGACACGAGGGCGACGGCTTCGACCCGGCCCACCGACGTACTGAGCAGCGGCAACAACACAGCTGCAGCGGCAGCGGCAACGATGCCGCTACGGCGAAGGAGACGGATGCCGCTGTTCATGAGGTGGTGTAACCGTAGCGAGCGCGGCGGCTCGGCACGGGTACACGCTTGCACGCGCGTCACAACGGGTTGGTTGCCACCCAGGCGTCCAGCAGACCGAGCAGATCGTTGCCCGTGAACACACAGATCGCAACGCCGGTGCTGCCCGACACGTACACCGCGCAATCGGTGTCGGTGAAGGCGCCGATCTTCTGGCGGACAGGCAGACCTGCGGGCGTGGTCACGTCCTCACCCTGGTCGACGACCTCCCAGTACTGGTACGAGGAGGTGTACGCCGGCGTGAACGGCTCGGAGAGTTTCACCACGTACACCGTGGCGGTGCTGCTGTCGGTGTCCGAGCGCAGCTTGGCGCCCGCGTAGTACGTGACGAGCGTGCCGATGACGGAGTTGCTGTACAACCCGCTGGCGTCCGGCGGGTCGAACGCGACCCACGTGTAGCCAGGCGGCGCGGTGTACGTGGCGGACAAATCGTCCGGCAGCACGGTGTCGGCCGTTGCAGTCGTCGGCGTGGTGGCGGTGGTCGCAACCGGGGTTGTGTCGATCGAGATCGGGGTGTCCGGTGTCGTGGTGTCCGGTGTCGTGGTGTCGGGTGTGGTGTCGGGTGTGGTGTCGGGTGGCGTGGAGTCCGGCGTGTTGCCGGGGGTGGCAGTGGTCAGCGCATCGCGCGGTGTCAGCCCCCGGCAACCGCTGATCCGCAGGGTGTTGACGATGCCGTCGTTGTCGGCGCGCAGTACGGCGAGCTGGTCGAGTGCGGTCTGCTCAGCGGTGGAGTCCCCCGCCGCGATCGCCGTCGTGGTCGCGCGCAGCTGGGTCACCAGTTCGTCGACGTTCTTGGTGAAGTCGCCATACCCAGTGGCAACGGACTTGGGGGCATCGAGCTGGTTGAGGTCATCGGCGGTGCCGGCCAGGATGTCGAGCAGATCGCTCGGTGCGTTCGCCGCACCTGCGGTCAGCTTGTGGATCTGCTTGCTGGCGGCCCAGCAGGTCTCCTCGACCTTGTCGAGGAACATGTCCTCCGGCTGCTTGGCGGTGCCGCCACCGCTGGCGCACGCGGTCAGGATGAGGGCGACGAGGACGGAGGCGAGGCGACGGTGCTGCATCCGGTCAGCCGCCCTGTGCCGTGACGAATCGGTCGAGCAACCCCGCCACATCGGTGCCGGCGTCGGCGAAGATCGCGAACCCCTGTGTTCCCCGCGTGCACACTGCGACGTCGGTGCCCTCGTACGCAGGCGCCTTCACCCGGGCCGCCAAGCCGCTGGTCGGCAAGGTGACGTCGGTGCCGTCCCCGGCAAGCTCGAAGCCGTAGTAGCTCTCGGTCGATTCCGCTGTCCATGCCACGCCGTCCACCAAGGTGGTGGCGTAGATGAGCACGGAGGTCCCGTCGGTGGACTCCATGACTCCGACACCGTAGCTGGCGACGATCGGACCGAGCACCGCATCGTCGCCGGGCGTGAAGGTGCCCGCCACATCCAACGTGCCCCAGGTGTAGCCGTCGATCGGCTGGAAGGCGGTGGATGCGTCGTATGCCGTGAGGGTCTGCGTGCTCGCCGTGTCGCCGGTGGTGTCACCCGTGCTGGCGCTGGGATCATCGATCGGCAGCGGGGTGTTGGGCGTGACGACGTCGGTGCCGGGCGTGGTGTCGGGCGTGGTGTCGGGCGTGTCGAACGTGGTGTCCGGCGGGGGGCCGACGGGGTCGACCGAGGCGGCGACGGACAGGCCGCGCGCCGGGGTGATGCCCCGACAGCTGCTGATCCGCAGGGTGTTGACGAGGCCGTCGTTGTCGGATCGCAACGCATCGATCTGGTCGCCGACAGCGAGCTCGGTGGTCGTATCGCCGGCCGCACGGGCCGATGCGAGCGCATCGATCTGAGCGACCTGGTCGTCGAGGTTCGATGTGTACTGGTCGTAGGCCTTGGCCACCGACCGGGGTGGGGCCAGTGAGCTCAGGTCGTCGGCGGTGCCGGACAGGATGTCGAGCAGGTCGTCGGGTGCACGTGTGTCCTCGACGTCCAGCTTGCGGATCGCCTGTGCCGCGTCGCGGCACAGGCTCTCCACGGAGTCGAGGAACTCGTCGTCGGGCTGAGCGACGGACGCGCCGTCGCTTGAGCAGGCCCCGAGCAGCAGCGCCGTCAGCGTGCAGGCGACGAGCCGCTTGCCCAAGGGATCAGCCGGCCGACTGAGCGATGATGAAGCCCTCGAGCGACGACACGGCGTCACTTCCCGTCGGCGCCAGGACCGACACGCCGACACCATCGATCGTGAACACCGCAGCGTCGAAGCCTTCGACCGCGTTCGCCTTGGTCCTGGCCGGCAGGCCGATGGTGGGCAGGGTGATGTCCTGCCCGTCACCAACGAGCTCGAAGTTGTAGTACGCCGAGAGTTGGGCGGGCGTCCACGGGACCGTGTTGTCGTTGAGGATGGTGATGTACACGTACAGTGGCGTGCCATCCGCGGTGCGCTGCATGACACCGGCGTAGTAGCCGGACAGGATCGGGCCGAGCACCGGATCATCGGCCGGAGTCACCGTGCCCGGGAGGTCATCAAGCGTGCCCCAGGTGTAGCCGTCGTTGGCGGTGAACCCGGACGATGCATCGCCGGCCTGCACGCCACCGGTGGAACTGGTGGTGCTGGGCGGCGCGGTCATCACCGGCTCGGTGTCGAGCGTGGTGTCGATCGGCAGCGGCGTGTTGGCCGTCGCCGTCTCGGCCGTGGTCTCGGCGGTGGTCTCGGGGGTAAATGTGGTGGCGCTCGACGTGTCCTCCGTGGTGTCCTCTGTCGTATCCGAAGTGGCCGGGCCATCGCCGCTGTTGCCGACGCCCACGCACTTGTCGGCCCCCAGCGAATCGGCCAGATCATCCCCTTCGGACGACAGCTTGGTCAGCTTGTCGCTCGCCTTGCTGATGGCCTCGGCGTCGTCCTTCTTGATCGCCTTGGAAAGCTTCGCGAACTGAGTCAGCTGGTCGTCGAGGTTGGCGGTGTAGTCGGCGAAATCTGCTTGCAGCGCCTTGGGCGCCTTGAGCTTGGCGAAGTCGTCCAGGCCTGCTTGGATCACATCGGTGACGTCGCTCCCGTACGACTTGTCCGTCGGGTCGAGCTTGTTGATCGCCCGATCAGCGGTGCGGCAGATCGAGTTCATCTCTGAGATGAAGTCGTCCTCGGACAGGGTCTTGGGCCCGCTGCTGCCGCAAGCGGCCGCCGTGAGCGTCAGGACCACGATTGATCCGGTGATGAGACGGGTGCGCCGCATGATGATCTCCCTCCACAATGCTGTGTTCACGTTGCCTTCCGCGAACAACCGCTCGCCGCAGGATTCTCCCATCATAGGGATACGTCTGGAGCCCCGCCGCGAATGACTCGCTGCCGACGCCAGTGATTGGGGGAGCGGCTGGTGTGACGCCCCTTCTGTAGGCTCGTCCTCAATGGCTACTCAGTCTCTGTACCGTCGCTATCGTCCTCGTCGATTCAGTGAGATACGCGGTCAGGACCACGTCGTGCGGGCGCTGCGCAACGCAGTGCTCAACCAGCGCGAGGGCCAGGGCTATCTGTTCAGCGGACCCCGCGGCACCGGCAAGACCACCTCGGCCCGCGTCCTGGCCAAGGTGCTCAACTGCACCAACTCGGTTGATGGTGAGCCCTGCTGCGAGTGCGATTCCTGCCTTGCCGTGGAGGCGGGCACCAGCTACGACGTGCACGAGCTGGACGCTGCCAGCAACAACGGCGTCGAGGCGATGCGTGATCTGATCGAGAAGGCGTCGCTCGGCACTCCGGGCCGGCACAAGGTGTACATCCTCGATGAGGTGCACATGCTCTCCAAAGGTGCCGAGGCCGCCCTGCTGAAGACGCTCGAGGAGCCGCCACCGCACGTGGTGTTCGTACTCGCCACCACCGATCCGCAGAAGGTCAGCCAGACCATCCGGTCGCGCGTCCAGCACCTCGAGTTTCACCTCCTGCCGATGGACGAGCTGGAGGCGCACGTCCGCTGGGTGGCCGAGGACGCCGGTCTCACGGTGTCGGAAGAGGGCTTCCAGGCGGTGCTCGCCCAGGGCGGTGGCTCGGCCCGCGACACGCTGTCCGCGCTGGAACTGGTGGCCGCATCAGGTGGCGAGGCACCCGACACGGTGTCCTACGACGAGTTCATCGAGGCGTTGATCAACCACGATCCCGGCCAGGCGTTGGCCGCCCTCGCTCACGCGGTGCACCAGGGCCGTGATTCTCGCGTGCTCGCCCAGGACATCGTCCGCCACCTGCGTGACTGCTTCCTCTCGCTGATGGCACCGGAACTGGTGCAGTTGCCCGATCTCCAGGCCGGGCGGGTGGCCGAGCAGGCCCAACGCCTCGGCGCCGCAGCCATCGTGCGCGGCATGGAGCGGCTCGGCGAGATGCTCGTGGAGATGCGCCACGCCCCCGATCCGCGCCTGCTGCTGGACGTGGCCCTGGTGCAGCTCACCCACGAGGCCGCCGGCAACGACCTCACGTCCATCGTCGCCCGGCTGGAGCGTTTGGAGAAGTCGGTGACCACCGGCGCGGCCGCGCCGCAGCCGGCGCGTCCGGCGCCCGTGGATCCGGCCACCGGTCGCGCAACCCTTGGCGGTCGCATGCGCCGCGACGAGCCCACGGTCGCCTCTCCGGGCGCGCCGGCCCCGGCGACGCCGGCTCCGGCTCCGGCTCCGGCCGCAGCATCGGCCCCCGCCGCAGCATCGGCACCCGGTTCTGCTCCGGCGC
>JAYTSB010000301.1:0-2915 GCA_043745825.1 Actinomycetota bacterium
GAATCGTGTGCGTCGGCCCATGTCGATGGCGGTCAGGGTGAAGCGGCCGGTTCCGGTGACCAGTCCGGAGTGGCGTACCCCCATCGCTGCGCCGGGCTCCCATTCGGTGATCTCCATCCGGTCCACGAGCTTGATCGGGCCGACTTTGGTGTCGCACAGGAACTCCGTGCCGACGCCGCGATGCTGTTCGGTCTGGAAACGGATGGCGACGGCGTCGTGCATCCAGTCGACGTGCCGTTCGACCGGCTCCACGACTTCCCACACGCGTTCGGTTGAGGCGTCGATCTCGACGCTGACCGCAATGCGGCTCATCGATGGCTCCCTCTGTCAGTGGTGCACGGCCACGCGACGGAGCTTGTCCGCAGCGTGCTCGGGGGGCACGATGTTGATCAACACGCCGGTGCCTCGCTCGAACCCGGCGGTGGTGACCAACTTCGGCCAGAGGTGCACATGCCAGTGGAACTCACCTGTGTGCTGGTGCGGCGCCGTGTGGAAGACCAGGTTGTAGGCAACGTCGCCGAACGCCTCGTTGAGGGTCAGCACGGCGTCGCGCATCGCCCGGCCGACGCTGTTGAGTGAGGCGTCGCTTGCGTCCTGCAGGTGCAGGTCGTGCTGGCGGGGAATGATCAACAACTCGAACGGGCTACCGGCCCAGAACGGAGACAGGCACAGGACATCGTCGTCGGCGAAAACGACCCGCTTGCCATCGGTGAGCTCGGCCTCGACCGTTGCGCACAGGATGCACGCACTCTCGAAGCGGGCGAATGCACGCTCTTCTTCCAGGATCTCACCGGGCACGAACGGCAAACCGAGCAGCTGGCCGTGTGGGTGGGTGAGCGACGCCCCCGCCTCCCGGCCGTGATTCATCATCGCCTGGGTGTAGCGGATGTTCGGCGTGCTGGCGTGATCGACGAGACGGCGCTTGAGCGCCTGCATGATCTCGGCGATCTTCAGATCATCGGCGAGGTGGATGCCGCCGTTGTGATCGGGCGTGTAGACGAAGACCTCATGGATGCCGCTGGCCTCGGCCATGACATGCACCGGGCCGAGGTGGTGCACGGCAAACGGCTCGTCACCATCGAACGCAGGGTAGAGGTTAGGAACAACCCGCAGGCGCCAGGAACCACCGTCGTCGACCTGCTCCAACGCCGGCAGGGTCTTCTCCTCGTGCCCAGGGCAGAACGGACACGGACGGCTCGGGTCGGACTCGACCTCGGCAGCGCGGGGTGCAAAGTCGGTCGGCCGCTCGGCTCTTTCCGCCACGATGGTGACCCACCGCCCGGTGAGGGGATTCAATCGCATCTGAGACACTGTCCAGTCAGGATACGACGATTGCGATCGCAACCGGCGGACGCAGCCCAGATTTTCCCGTTTCCCCCCGGCCTCACCCGAGGCGGTACACGCTCAGATGGCGGTCGCTGTGCGCGTCGAAGGGCCCGCCGCCTGCGGATTCCCAGCGGGCGTGCAGGACGAGACCCGCCTCTGCAGCCATCTCATCCAGCTCTGCCGGTCGTGCCGTGCGGATGCTCCAGGGGCGCAGCCGCACGCCGCCCGACTCGGTGAACTCGATGAACTGTCCCTCGACCCGGCCGCTGGCTCCGTCAGAGCGCGCCACGCTGAGCACGACGGAGTCGGCAGCGATGGACTTGACCTCCACGTGGCTGCCGCTGCCGGAGGCCTCGTCCGGTACAGATGCCTCGATGACGAAGGTCCCGTCGGGGGCGAGGCGTGCAGCCACCGCGCGAAAGCAGGCCCGTTGGCGATCAGCCGTCGGGAGGTTGAAAAACGTGTTGAAGGCGACGAACACCACCCCGAGGGGGCCGTCGGGCAGGCCGTCGATCATGTCGGCGAGTGTGAAGGTGAACGCATCGCTCGGCGCGTCGGCGGCGGCGGCGGCGGCGGCGAGCTTCGCGGTCAGCCGGGCGAGCATGGCTGCGCTGGAGTCGATGCCGAGGACGGGCGTGGGGTGCACGAGTGCGGCCAATGGCAAGGCCAGTCGCCCGGTACCGACGCCAAGCTCCACCACAGGCAGATCTGCACCGGCGGTTCGCGACAGCGTGGCCAGCATCTGCACCGTCGCCTCGACATCCGAGACGTCTGCGTACCAGTCGTCGTACACGTCGGCGAAGGCCTCGCCGTAGCTGGTGCTGTCGTAGCCCTGCATCGCCGTCACCGTAACGCTGGACGAACATGCGCGTTCGATTTGGGCAACAATGAGGATGTGAGCAGCTGGGCGGGCATTGAATCGACGCCGAGCCCTGCGGCGGATCCGGGGGGCCGGGGCGCTCTCGCCGGTGCCCATCCAGCGATTGGAACCGAGTACGCCCATCAGTGGCGGCCGCGTCGCCAGCCACGACCTGTACTCGGTTCGCTGGACACCGCCGGGGCAATGGTGCAGGGAAACGTTCGTGAGATCGTCGTGGGCTCGGCGTGGATCCTCCTGCCCGGCGTGGTGGTCGGCCTCGTTGCCACGAGCCTGGCGTTCGATCGGTACCAGTCGTTCCAGGGTGCAGCCGTGTCGGTGCCGGAGCTGCTCGGCGGTGCGAAGGCGGAAACGGGCGTGGAGGAGTTGCTCTGGTTCGTGGGGCTCGTGGTGAGCAGCCTTGCCGCGTGTCTCGTGGGCGGGTTTGCCTCGACGCTCGTCGTGCAACGCCGTGCCGGGCGGCCGATGCGCGTTGCTGCGGCATACCGAGCGCTCGTGCCGCGGCTGCCTGCACTTTCGCTGGCTTGGCTGCTCGGCCACGCCTGGTTCCCTCTGGCGATCCTGCTCCTGGGCAACGTCGAGGGCAGCGCGCGCACGGTGCTGGCCGTGCTCGCCTCACCGCTGATCCTGGTTGCGGTGACGTGCACGCTCGTGGCCGCACCGGCGATCGTGATCGAGGGTCTGGGCCCGGTTGGTGGGCTGCGTCGTTCCT
>JAYTSB010000302.1:0-4316 GCA_043745825.1 Actinomycetota bacterium
CCCGGCCGATCTCGTTGCGGGAGGTTCCCGAGTTCCGCCGCCGGGAGGTGGAGATCCATCGCATCGACCTCGGCCTCGGCTACACGTTCGCCCATCTGCCGCCCGACTTCCTGCGGGCCGAGGTGGCACGGATGACGGGTATGTGGGCCAGCCGCAAGCCAATGGGGTTCACCGATCTGCCTCCGGCGGCACTGGCACTCGCCCCGGCGGATCGGCTGGCGTGGCTCACCGGTCGGCTCGAGGTCGCCGGTGTGGAAGCAGCGGCACTGTTCTGATCACGGCCTGGTGAATCGACGGCCTGGTGAATCGACGGCCTGGTGAGCTGCCGGCCTGCTCAGTGGTGCGAATCGTCAGTTGCCGAGCAGGCCGTCGTTGGCGTCTGCTGTGGTCTCGTGGTCGCTTGCCATCGCCTGCTTGATCGCCGAGAGCTCGTACAACACGGCTGCGTTCAGATTGCTGGTGGCGAGCCAGGTGACAAAGGCTTCGGAGTAGCTGGCCCCGACATCGGCTGCGCCGGCGAGGTCGGGTACCGGCGGCAGCGGAGTGCCGGCCGGGATGCGACCATCGTCAACCATCTCGTCGAACGTCGTCGCCACCAGTGTGGCTGCGGCCACGGTGGTGAGCCGGTCGAACGTGGCCAGCGAGTCGGCGCGCGCAGCGCGCACGTCACCCGGTGCGCAGCCGGCTTTTTCGAGCGCGGCGCGCAGCACGCCGACAGCGGTGCTCAACGCGGTCGAGGCCACACTGCCGAGCTTGAGCAGGCTCTGCCCGTCACCGAGCAGCGTCCACATCAGATCCCACGCGGCGCGCGCGGCCTCTGCCCGCTGGATCGCTTGGGCCCGTTGCATCGTGTCGAGGAAGGCGAGCAGGTCGGCGATGTCGCGCACTGCGGCGATGCGGGTCTCCGCATCGCCGGTCAACGGATCAGCGAGCGTCGCCGCAACGCGTTCGCGCTGGGCGAGGAGGTGCTCGAACGCGGCGATGTCTCCAATCACCAGCTCCTGGATGGCGCGCCGAATGCGGCGCGACACACCCCACCCGTCCTTGGTCGAACGCAGCAACGGCAACAGGTACGGCGCGATCACATCGGCCGCCGCCACGGCCAGCTCCGGGTTGTAGATCGTCGAGGCCGACGTCTGCGCGGCACCGACGAACCAGCGCGCGAGGTTGGGCACGGCCGCCGCAGCATCGTGTACGTCCATGTTCACCGGGTCTGTTCCCACGACCGTCACGCGAGCGCCGAGCGTCGGGTCGAACGCCACCTCCAGGAGCAGCGAGGGATCGTCGCGCGTCGCCAGTACGTACGCGGTTGAGGCGCCGGGGGTGCGCAGCAGGCATGCGAACAGCACGTCGGCTGCACGCGGCCCGAGCTGGGTCTCGGGCGTGGTTGCAATCAGGAGCCGTTCCCGTTGCACGAGGGCCCGGGTGAGGTCCGCGAGCGCAGCGGCACCGAGGTCGAAGTGCTGGGCCAGGAGGGCCGTTGCGAGGGGCGTCATGTCGTCGAGCAGCTGCGTTGGCCGGCTCAGCGGATGTTGCTCCTGGTTGGCGACCACCATCGCCCCGAGCGCGGCGAACACAGCATCGATTCCGGCCCAACCGTCTTGCTCCCCGGCGGTGACCCTGCCGTCGTAGAGCAACGCCGCGGTGACCTGCACTTGGCGAGAGCGGGCCATCGTGTTGCACACGGCGGTCCAGCCCGTGGTGGTGAACGCCGGTAGGAAGGCGCTCGTGAGGTCGGCATCCGCGGCGATCCGGCCGAGGACGTCGGCCAACCAGGCCAATTCCTGGTGGTCGAACGGCTCGCTGCCGGCGGGGCCGGACAGCAGCGTCCCGAGCACCGTTGCCTGCTCGGCGGTGAGCGGGCCCGTGTCGGGGGTTGCTGTGTCGGTGCGCAGCTGCCAGCCGGGATGGGTCACCAGGGCGGCCGCCCACGCACCGCGCAGATCATCGGGATCGATCGAGACAGGTTGGTAACCGTCGAGCGCTCGGCAGGCGAGCAGCCCGGTCGTGAACGGTAGCCAGGTGTCACGCAACAGCGCCTGGCAGCGGCGCACCAGCTGCATCGGCGAGGCTGCCGCCAGGTCATCGAATTGCACCGCATCGAGGTCTGTGAGGCATCGGCGCAGCGCCGCGTCCAAGGCAGCCAGGAGTGCCGGGTCGAACCCGAGCATTGCGCCCATCAGCCGCTCGTGGCATCCAGTGCTGCGGCGCGGACCTCCAGTGCACGCGCCTCGGCGCGCAGATCGCTCCCGGCGCTCAGCAGCAGGTGGCGGAGCGTGACGAGATCGTCGCGGCAGCGTCGAGGCGTGGGGCCGAGCCACACATCCTCCCCGGCACGGCGGTACAGCTCCAACGCCTCGGAGCGGTCCAGGGTCGATGCAGTTGTGCGCAGTCGAGCGGCACGGCGGCGTAAGTCTTCAGGTGATGTCGGTGTCGGTGGCATGTCATTCCTCCCCGTCGCTGGGTGCTTCGCAGCGGTGAGGAACGGAAAAGATCAGCCGAGCTCACGAACCACGATGTGATGGGGCAGACCCGTGGTGCTGTCGATGAACCCGCCGCCCACCACCCGGCACCGATGGCGGGTGTAGAAGCCGAGCGCGGTGTCCCGGGCGCGGGCCCACATCAGCTCGTAACCAGCTGCGGTGAAGCGCTCGACCGCAGCCTCCAGCAGACGGCCACCCACGCCCGTGCCCTGCTGCATCGCGTCGGTGGCCATCCCGCGCAGCTGCACGGCCCTCAGTCCAGGCATCTCCTCACACGGCTTGGGGGTCCATGACGAGGTGGCCACCAGTTGCCCGGCTGAGTCGCGCATGGCGAGGTGGAGGGTGGTTGGTAGGGAGTCTTCTGCGAATTCGACGGGACGGTTCGGGTCGCCGTCGCGCAGCACGGCCCGGCGCAGCGCGTGCGTCTCTGCGGCCGAGATCTCCACGACGTCCAAAGCCGCGCGACCGCCGGCGATCTGCGGTGTGATGACCTGGGCTGAGCCGTGTTCGCGAGCAGAGGTGTACATCGCGTCGACCACGCGGTGAGCCGCTACCGCGGTGTCGACGTCCGGCCAGCTCGGCACGCCTGCCGCGAACGCGCGGAGGAACTCACCATCCGGGTTGAGAGAACCGTCCACGAGCAGCTCTGCGGCGGCCACCAACTCGTCGCCCTCCAGGCTCCGCTCCGCGCCGTCGGTGTCCGTCCAGCGCACGGGCCCGAACCAGTCGTCACCCTCGATGACGACGAAGCGTCGCTCGCAGAAGATCTCGGCGCGGCGCAGGCTGGGACGGGCGAGGTTGTCGTGCCACACCGTGACGAGCGTGCCGATGGCCCCGCCGGCGAAGGCGATCGTCGACGTCACAACATCCTCGATCCCGTCGAGGCCGTGGAAGTTGGCCTGATGTGCGCTGACCCGTTCGATGTCCCCGATGACGAAACGCAACATGTCGATGTCGTGGATGCTGTGCTCCAGCAGGGTGCCCGCACCAACGAGGTCCACATCGGCGCGCCACGTGCTGCTGTAGTGGCCCTGGATCGGGATGAACTGGTCGTCGCGGAACATGACGGCCATCACCCGGCCGGCCTGTGCAGCCGTGACGAGGTGGCGGGCGTAGAGGTACGCAGGCGAGCGTCGCAGCACGAGGCCGACCTGGTTGGTGACGCCGGCTGCGCGCACCGTCGCAGCCATCTCCACGGCACCCGCCAACGACGTGGCGAGCGGTTTCTCGCAGAACACGGCGAGACCCCGGCTGGCGGCTTTGGCGACCTGGCGGGGATGCTCGCTTGTCCACGTGCAGACGTACACGACGTCGCAGCCCTCGAGCACCTCGTCCTCTGACGCACAGACCGTGTGCCCGGATGCCCGAGCGAAGGCGGCGGCGCGCTCAGGGTCCGGATCGTACACACCGGCGCGCACGATGCCGAGCTCGGCCTCCACGCCGCTGCGGCGCAGGCTCTTGCTGTGGTAGGTGGCAATCAGGCCGGCCCCGAGGAATCCAACGCGCATCCTTTGCTCCTCTGTCAAGCGGCGACGCTAGCGGTGGTGCCATGCGCGACGATGGCCGGATGAGAATCCTGCTGACGAACGACGACGGCATTGATTCCGTCGGCCTCCACATCCTCGCCCGGGCGATGCGCCCACACGGTGAGGTGGTGATCGCGGCCCCCGACAAGGAGTACTCGGGTGCCGGTGCCGCACTGGGAACGCTGCACCTGATCAAGCCAGAGGTACGCCGCGTCAAGATCGAAGGCATTGATGAGGCCTGGTCGGTGACCGGTCCGCCTGCGCTGTGTGTGATGTTCTCCCGCCTCGGAGCCTTCGGACCGCCCTT
>JAYTSB010000303.1:0-1541 GCA_043745825.1 Actinomycetota bacterium
GTCGCAGCCAGCCGGTGGGACGACGGCCGGCTCACCCATTGGCAGGCCGGCCAGGGTGCGCACCCCGTGCGCGAGAAGCTGTGCGAGTGGTACGGGCTCACCCCCGAGCAGGTGCGCGTGATCACCCCTGACGTCGGCGGCGGCTTCGGTGCCAAGGCCTTCACCTACCCCGAGGACCAGCTCGTGCCGTGGTTGGCCCGGGAGGTGGGGCGGCCGGTGCGCTTCACCGAGACGCGGAGCGAGAGCATGAACGGCCTCGGCCACGGACGCGGCCAGGTGCAGCGGCTCACCATCGGCGGTACGCGCGACGGCCGGGTCACTGCATACCAGCTCGAGGTCGTGCAGGAGGCCGGCGCGTTCCCGCGGATGGGAGCGTTCCTGCCATTCATGACACGCATCATGCTCACCGGTACGTACGACATCGCTGCAGCTGACATCACCTCACAGGCAGTGTTGACCAACACGGTGCCGACGGTGGCCTACCGCGGCGCGGGCCGGCCCGAAGCCGCAGCCGCGATCGAGCGGGCGATGGATCTGTTCGCACTGGAGATCGGCATGGATCCGGTGGAGCTGCGTCGTCGCAACCTCGTGACATCCGATCGCTTCCCGTTCACCACCCGCACGGGCACCACCTACGACAGCGGCGACTACGAGGGCGGGTTGGACAAGCTGCTCGCCAACGTCGACTACGCGGGACTGCGCGCCGAGCAGGCCGCCCGCCGCGAGCGTGGTGACGCAGTGCAGCTCGGCATCGGCGTGTCCGTGTACGTGGAGATCACGGCCCTGTCGGGTGGCGGCGAGCTCGGTCAGGTGGAGGTCACGCCTGCCGTCGACGGCGATGGCGTCGACGTTCGCATCGTCACGGGCACCACGCCCTACGGGCAGGGTCATCGCACGACGTGGGCGATGCTCGTGGCCGACCGCCTGGGCGTGCCGATGGACCGCATCACCGTCGTGCACGGCGACACCGATCTCGTCCGCACCAGCCAGATCACGGGCGGGTCGCGTTCGGTGCAGCTCGGCGGCACGAACGTCTCGCGCGCCGCCATCGCCGTTGCTGATCAGGCGCGTGAGATCGCGGCGCGGCTGTTGGAGGCCGACGTCGCGGATGTCGTGCTGGACGAGGGTCGCTTCCATGTCGCCGGTGCTCCGGCGATCAGCCGCACGTGGGCCGAAGTCGCGATGGAGGCGGTCACCAACGACACGCCGCTGTTCGGCGAAGGCGACTTCGCCCAGGCCGGTGGCACGTTCCCGTCCGGCGCCCACCTCGCCGTGGTGGAGGTCGACGTCGAGACCGGCCGAGTCGTGTTGCGCCAACTCGTCGCGGTCGACGATGCAGGCTGCATCATCAACCCCTTGCTCGCGGAGGGGCAAGTGCACGGTGGTCTCGCTCAGGGCGCCGCCCAGGCGTTGTTCGAGGAGGTCGTGTACGACGAGGACGGCAACCCGCTGACATCCAACTTCGCGGACTACGGCATCCCCTCGGCGGCTGAGCTGCCGAGCTTCGTCACCGTGCACGCAGAGACGCCTTCGCCGCTCAA
>JAYTSB010000304.1:0-3647 GCA_043745825.1 Actinomycetota bacterium
GCGCCACACGCCATCGAGACCGGGCTGACCCTCGTGCGCCGGGAGTACCCGACCGCCATCGGGCCGATCGACCTCGTCTGTCGTGACACCACCGGCCAGGTCGTGGCCATCGAGGTCAAGCGCCGGGGTGAGATCGACGGCGTAGAGCAGCTGGCGCGCTACATCGAGCGGCTCCACCTGGACTCGTCGCTCGGCGCGGTGCGCGGTGTGTTCGTGGCCCAATTGGTGAAGCCGCAGGCGCGTGTGCTGGCCGAAGCGCGAGGGTTCACCTGGGTGGAGGTCGACTACGACGAGCTGCGCGGGATGCGCCCCGACGAACTGCGCCTGTTCTAGAGCCATGCGTCAACCAGATGGACGGCGGCTCCGCCAGTAGATTGGGGCATCAATGCAACAGGTCACGGGCGTCATCCAGAACTACGCGTGGGGGCATCCCACGGCGATCGCCGATCTGCTCGGCCTTAAACCCGATGGCCGTCCGCAGGCCGAATTGTGGTTCGGAACCCATCCCGCCGGGCCGTCGCACCTCGCCGACGGACGAACGCTCGAGTCGGCCGTCGGGCCGTTGCCCTACCTGCTCAAGGTGCTCGCCGCCGACACGCCGCTGTCGCTGCAGGTGCACCCGTCAATGGCCCAGGCCGAGGCCGGATTCTCCCGTGAGGACGCCGCCGGCATCCCCCTGGACGCACCGCAGCGGAACTACCGCGACCGGATGCACAAGCCGGAGCTGCTGTACGCCCTCACCCCGTTCGAGGCGGTGTGCGGCATCGCCCCACTCGAGCGCACGGACGCGCTGCTCGCCGAGCTGGGCCCTGCTGCGGCATCGATGCGCACCGTGCTGTCCCACGCCGGCGTGAACGGTGCGATCGGCCTGCTGCTCAACGACCGACCGGACCTCACCGGTTTGATCGAGGCGGCCAGGACCCACCCGGACCCCCGGTGCGCGTGGTTGGTGACCGCGTCGGCGATGTACCCGGGCGATCCCTCGGCCGCGATCCTGCTGTTGCTCAACCACATATCGATGCAGCCCGGCGAGGCCATCTTCCTCGGCGCCGGCAACGTGCACGCCTACCTGCGCGGCACGGGCGTGGAGGTGATGGCGGCGTCGGACAACGTGCTGCGTTGCGGCCTCACCACCAAGTACGTGGATCCTGAGGAGGTACTGCGCGTGCTCGACGACACGCCGCTCGACGAACCGCTGGTGCACCCCGTAACGGACGCCGACGGCGGCCTGAGCTACCCCGTGCCGGTGGACGACTTCCGCCTCACCCGATACGACATCGACGGCACCGTGACCTGGCAGGCCCACGGTGCCGAATTGCTCCTGTGCACGGCCGGCGCAGCCGGCGACCTCGGACCCGGTCAGTGCGCGCTGGCCCTCGACGGTGAGCGGGTGGAGCTCACCGGCCGCGCCACGGTCTTTCGCATCGGCGGCCACTGACGGAAGGTGCGCCGCACCGGTCAGCGTGTCTCGACAGTCCTGCGGATCTCGACGATCTTCTCGGCCGCATGGTTGGCATCGTCGCCCTTTTCGTCGAGCAGTTGGGCGCGGTCCTTGGCCGCTTCTCGCTCGGCCTTGGCCGTGTCCACCCGTGCGATCGCCGCCTCGGTGCCGTGCTCGTGAATGAACTCGGCCCACTCCACCAGCGCCTCCACCATTTCGCTCTCCGGCACGACGGCGACGTTGCGACCCTTGACGAACAAGTGACCGCGCTTGTTGCCGGCGGCGATGCCGATGTCGGCCTCACGCGCTTCGCCCGGACCGTTGACGACGCAGCCCATCACGGCCACCTGCAGCGGGATCTCGCGATCACCGAAGGCCTTCATCGCCCGGTTGGCGACGTCGATCACATCGATCTCGGCGCGTCCGCAGCTGGGGCAGGCGATGAGGTCGATGTTCTTGCGCTCGCGCAGACCCAATGCTTCCAGCAGTTGCCGTCCGGCACGCGCCTCCTCCACCGGGTCGGCGGTGAGGCTGTAGCGGATGGTGTCGCCGATGCCCTCCATCAGCAACGTGGCAATGCCGGCCGTGGCCTTCAGCAGCCCGGCGGGCGGTGGCCCCGCCTCGGTGACGCCGAGGTGCAGGGGAATGTCCGTGACGGCGCTCAGCTGGCGATAGGCCTCCACCATGAGCGGCACGCTGGACGCCTTGACGCTGATCTTGACGAGATCGAAGTCCACCTCCTGGAAGTAGCGCAGCTCCTGCATGGCCGACTCCACCATCGCCTCGGGCTTGATGCCACCCCACTTCTCGTACAACGCCGGATCCAACGAGCCGCCGTTCACGCCGATGCGGATGGGCACCTTGCGGTCACGCGCCTCGGCCGCAACGGCGCGGATGTGCTCGGGCTTGCGGATGTTGCCGGGGTTGAGGCGCAGGCCGTGCACACCGGCCTCCATCGCCGCCAGCGCCATCTTGTACTGGTGGTGGATGTCGGCGATGATCGGGATCGGTGAGCGGGGAACGATCTGGGCTAGACCCTCGGCGGCTTCTGCCTCGTTGCACGTGCAGCGCACGATGTCGCACCCCGCTGCGGCGAGCGCGTAGATCTGCTGCAGCGTGCCCTCGACATCGGCGGTCTTGGTGATGGTCATCGACTGCACCGTGATCGGGGCATCGCCACCGACCGGAACCTTGCCGACGAAGATCTGGCGGGTCTTTCGACGTTCGATCACCGCACCAGTGTGCCACCACCTGCGCCCGCACAGACGGCGCAGGCACCGGATGTCGGCCGGCGGCGGACATCAGCCGCCTGCGTGTGGCGTTGTCGTCAGCCGATGGGCTTGGTGATGTCGAGGTACAGACCGGTGAAGAGCACGAACACGAGGAACGTCATCACTGCCATCGCCACCGGCACCATCTTGGCGACGTCGGCGCGATATGGCGGCCGCCCACGCCGTGAGCGGATCCGCTCGTAGGTGGCCACAGCCGCATGGCCACCATCGAAGGGCAGCAGCGGCACCATGTTGAGCAGGCCGACGAACACGTTCACCCCGGCAAGGGTCAGCAGGATGCCCGGCAACCCGGTTTCGTTGCCGATGTCGGAGCTGAGCCGGCTGATGCCGTACACGGTCACGGGCTGGGTGGACTGATCGTTGTTCTGCCCGGTGAGATGCTGATAGATGTTCACCGGATTCATGACCTTGACGACGCCGCCCACGCTCTGCCAGGCAGCCGAGCCGAGGTCGGTGAAGCTGTCGACGAACGCAGTGCCGGCGGCCTGGTGCACGAAGCGGTTCTCGATGCCCGAGCTCACCCCGAGGTAGGCCGCACCGTTGGCGGCCGGATCCGGGTTGGTGCCGAGCGTGGGTTGCAGCTCGACCTGTGCGTTCTTTCGCTCCACCACCAGCGAGATGGTGTCACCGGGCTGGTGAGATCGGACGATGCTTCCCAGTTCCTCGGAGCTGGCGGGCACCTGTCCGTCGATGCTCACGACGAGATCACCGGGCTCGACGCCAGCCTTCTCGGCACCCTGGTCCTTGATGACTTGCACGAAGCCCAGCCGTCCGCTCGGCTCGTTCTTGCCCCACGTGGAGTAGACCGTGAACAGCAGCACGATGGCGATGATCATGTGCATGAGCGAACCGGCGGTGATGGTGAGCATCCGCTTCGGGTAGGACTTGCTGCGATACGCGCGGTCCTCGTCCTC
>JAYTSB010000305.1:0-5733 GCA_043745825.1 Actinomycetota bacterium
CGAGCGTACGCCCCGGGCCGACGACGTGACCAAACCCTATGGGTCAGCCGGTCGGCTCGGCGATGGTGGGCTTGCCGAGCGCCGAGAGGATCATGTTCGCGTAGAACCGCACGGCCGTTCCCGAGTTCAGGTGGACACCGCCATCGGACTTCGACAACTCGGCCTCGATCTGCGGGGCCAGCAACTCCCAGTCGATGACACCCACGTTCGGATGCGTGGCCGGCAGTGCCCGGATGAGTGCGTTGTTGCCCGCCACCCAGTCCTTGGGGGCCTTGATCGTGAGGAAGTACACGTGC
This sequence comes from Actinomycetota bacterium, assembly GCA_043745825.1. Classification (GTDB taxonomy): domain Bacteria; phylum Actinomycetota; class Acidimicrobiia; order Acidimicrobiales; family Ilumatobacteraceae; genus WLMZ01. The sequence continues at coordinate 297 of JAYTSB010000305.1, forward strand.
GGCAGCCCCGCCACCAGGTTGGCCAGCTCGTCGTACTGGGCCTGCGTGACCGGTCCGTTGGTGCCGATCTGGATGACCACGGCCTCGGTGATGTCGTACTGCTGCAACGCCGTCTGCAACAGACTGATCATGCCCTTGCCCTGGATGCTCTCCTGCGCGTCGACGTTCACGCCGTAGTCCGGCAGCACGTTCTGGACAGCCTGCATCACGGACTCACCAAGGGCCAGAACGGGGATCACCGGTTTGGGGGCCACGGTGGTGGGGGGTGCCACGGTGGTGACCTCTCCGGCCACGGTCGCCACCGTGGCGCCAACGGTCGTTGCCGTCGGGTCGGTGGGCAGTGTCGAGGACGTGGGAACCGTGTTGTTCGCACGCGCGGCGGCGCTGTCGCACTCGATCTTGGAGGTGCACTTCACCGGGGCGATGGCCATGCGTACGCCGGAATAGCCGACGAGTAGACCCACCACGCCGAGGCCCACCATCAACCGCGTGCCACCGTGGTGGAACCGCGACCAGAACTCGCGACGCCGCACCGGCATCTCCACCAAGCGGTAGCTGGCCTCGGCCACCACGGCGGTGATGACCAATGCGAGCACGAACTTCGGCACCGTGAGTGCGAGCCCGGCCTGCTTGCGAATCATCTGATAGATCGGCCAGTGGAACAGGTACAGGCCGTACGAGCGAGTCCCGATCCAGTTGAGCACCCGGTTGCCGAGGAACCTGCCGATCAGCGAACCGCTGTGCGTGACAGCGGCGATGATCGCGAGGGTGCACAAGCCGGTGAGCAGCAGGCCGCCGCGGAACAGCAGGCTGTAGTACGTGCCCGTGAACGAGTCGAACAACTCGTACACAGCCATCAGTACGGCGAGGCCGACGAGACCGATCACGGCCCACACGTCCAGGACGCGGCCCTTGTCGCGCAGCGGCCCGCGCATCACCGCAAGCGGGCGCCACAGCATCGCGAAGCCGGCGCCGAGCAGGATGCCGCTGGCCCGGCTGATGGTGCCGAGGTAGAGGAAGTTGTTCTTGTCGACGAAGCGACCGAAGACCTCGAAGTATGCGGACGGGAAGTCGGCCGAGTTCGACGTGTAGAAGCCGCTGTGGAAGAACAGCGCGACGCCGATGGTGATGGCCACGGACAGACCGATCAGCCACACACCGATCTGAGGCAGGCGCTGATGACCTCGGCGCAGCAGCAGGATCATCACCAGCGGCCAGAGCAGATAGAACTGTTCTTCCACGGCCAGCGACCACAGATGGCGAAGGGGCACGAAGTCGGCGAGCGCGGCGTAGCCCTGGCCCGTCCAGATCTGATACCAGTTGCTGACGTAGAACACCGCACCGACGACATCGCCGCGCAGCTTGCCCAACGGGTCGCGCAGGAACAGCGCGCAGTACACGGTGACGATCGCCAACGTGAGGTACAGCGCCGGCAGGAGTCGCCGGAAGCGCCGACCCCAGAAGGCGCGCAGAGACACGACGCCGTTGCGCTCGTGCTCGCCGATGAGCAGCAGCGTGATGAGGTAGCCGCTGATGACGAAGAAGACCTCCACGCCCAAGAAACCGGCCGAGAGCCAGTCGTGGTTGCCGTGGAAGACCATGACTGCGACCACGGCGAGCGCGCGCATGCCATCGAGTCCCGGCAGGTACGGGACACGGCTGATCTGGTTCGAAGACGCGCGGAAAGAGGCTTCAGTGCGGATGGGTCAAGTATGACCGATCGGGCCGACGCTCCACCGGCACGCCGCTCAGTGGCGGAAGTGCCGCTCGCCGGTGAACACCATCGCGATGCCGTGTTCGTTCGCTGCAGCGATCACCTCGTCGTCACGCACGCTGCCGCCCGGCTGGATGACCGCCGTGATGCCGGCTGCGGCCGCCACATCGAGCCCGTCGCGGAACGGGAAGAACGCATCGCTCGCACACACGCCACCGACGGCGCGACCGGCGCTGCGCTGTTCGGCGATGCGTGCCGAGTCGACGCGGTTCTGCTGGCCGGCACCGATGCCGAACGCCTGGAGATCTTTGGCGAACACAATGGCATTGCTGCTCACCGCCGCACACACCTGCCAGCCAAAGGCGAGATCGTCCCACTGCGCGGCGGTCGGCTGCTGCTCGGTGACGACACGCCACGTGGTGCGATCGAGGTTCACCGTGTCGGCCTGCTGCACCAAGACCCCACCGTCGACGGCGCGGATGTCCAGCAACGCGGTGGCCGGTTCGGTTGCGGACAGCACGCGCATGTTCTTCTTCGCAGTCAGGATCTGCAAGGCCTCGGCACTGTACGACGGCGCCACGACGACCTCGGTGAAGACGGGAGCGAGCGCGGTGGCGAGCGCAGCATCGACCTCGCAGTTCACCGCGACGATGCCGCCGAACGCGCTCACCGGATCGCACGCATTGGCGAGCACGTACGCCTGGGCGATGTCGTCGTGCAGAGCCACCCCACACGGGTTGGCGTGCTTCACGATCACGACGCCGGGTTGATCGAAGCGGTTGACGAGTCGCCATGCCGCCTCGGTGTCGAACACGTTGAGGTAGCTCATCTCCTTCCCGCCGTGCTGGACAGCCGTGTCCCACCAACTCGTCCGGCCGTGTTCGCGGTAGCGGGCGCCATCCTGGTGTGGATTCTCGCCGTAGCGCAGCGGCTGGGCCAGCTCCAGCGAGAGGTGCATCGTCGCGGGGAGTGGCGATGCTTCGTCGGCGGGAGCAGCGAACCAGTTGGCGATCTCGGCGTCGTAGGCCGCAATCTCGGCGAACGCGTGCGCCGCCAGCGAGCGGCGGGTGGCCGCAGACAGCGAGCCAGCCGAGCGCAGCTCGTCGAGAACGGGTGCGTACTGCGTCGGGTCCATCACCACGCCGACGTGAGCGTGGTTCTTGGCCGCCGCCCGGATGAGTGTCGGGCCGCCGATGTCGATCAGTTCGATGCCCGGCGCGCTCGAGAAGGGGTACAGGTTCACGACGGCGAGCGCAAACGGTTCGATGCCGTAGCGCTCGAGGTCAGCGACGTGCTCGGGTTGGTCGAGATCGGCAAGCAGACCCCCGTGGATCACCGGGTGCAGCGTGACGACGCGGTGGCCGAGGATGGCCGGGTAACCAGTGAGCTCGGCGAGATCGGTCACGGGCAGACCGGCGTCGGCAAGCGCCCGCGCCGTTCCGCCGCTGCTGATCATCCGCCAGCCGAGGTCGTGCAGACCTCGGGCAAGGTCCACGACGCCGGACTTGTCGAACACGGAGAGCAGAGCGGTGGGCACGTTGCGACCCTAGTCAAAGGCCAGAGGGAATCGCCCGAGATCCGAACAACCGTGGCACGTGCACATTGGTCACTGCATGGTTGGTCAATGCCTGGTTGTCAGTGCCTGCCGTGACACCCGCCATATGAGGTGCGCGATCGGCAATTGCACGAGGTGTACGGTTCCGGTGGGGCCAACAGCTCCCAACGGCGTTCATGGAGGCACACAGTGGATTTCAGCAAGTTCAAGCCATCAGATTGGTTGAAGGCAGGTGGTGGGCTCCTCATGCTGATCGCCTACTTCCTCGCTTGGTGGACCGTTGACATTCCGGGTATCGGTTCGGCAGGAAGCGTGTCCGGTTCGGACTACTTCTTGACCGGCACAGTGCCGTGGTTGATCCTGGTCGCCATCGGCGTGCTCACCGTGCTCGCTGCGTTGGACATCTTCAAGTTGCCGAGCAGCCTCCCCACATCGCTCATCTTCCTCGGCGCGTCGGCCCTCGCCTTCCTGCTCGTGCTGTTTCGCTTCTTCAGCGACGGCTTCGACTACGGCGGCTTCGGCAACTACGACGACTACGTGTCTCGCGGCGCGGGACTCTACCTCGCGCTGATCGCAGCGATCGCGGTGCTGGCCGGCTCGTTCCTCGGCTTCAAGGAATCGGGTGGCAACCTCAACGACCTCAAGGACGTCAACAAGATCAAGGGCCAGTTCGGCAGCGGGGCCGGTTCGCCGCCGCCGCCCCCCGGTGGTTACTCGCCGCCGCCGCCTCCCGGTGGCATGGCTCCTCCCCCGCCGCCTCCCGGCGCCGGTTCCCCGCCGCCGCCTCCACCACCGCCTCGGTGACCTGAGCGAACCCACACACAAACGCAACGAGCCCCGGACCATCGGTCCGGGGCTCGGGTGCTTTTCGAGACGTGTCGGGCTTGCGGGCCAGCGCCGGCCGGCAGGCTCAGAGCCCGGCGACGATCGCGGCCATCAGGTCGCCGGCTTCGGTGGGGTTGAGGCCCACCTGCACACCGGCGGCGCGCAGTGCGTCCATCTTGCCCTGGGCCGTGCCCTTGCCGCCGCTGACGATGGCACCGGCGTGGCCCATCTTCTTGCCGGCCGGCGCGGTGACGCCGGCGATGTAGGCGCTCATCGGCTTGGTGACGTTGGCCCGAATGAACGCTGCCGCTTCTTCTTCGGCGGACCCACCGATCTCACCGATCATGATGATGGCGTGGGTCTCTGCATCGGACTGGAACTCAGACAGGCAGTCGATGAAGTTGGTGCCGGGCACCGGGTCACCGCCGATGCCAACACAGGTCGACACGCCGATGCCGCGCTGCTTCAGCTCGTACAGCGCCTGGTACGTCAAGGTGCCCGAGCGGGACACGATGCCGACGTTCGGCCCGTCCGCCGACGGCAGGGCCGCGATCTCGCCCGCGGTGATGCCGATGTTGCACTTCCCGGGGCTGATGATGCCGGGGCAGTTCGGGCCGAGCAGGCGGGTGTTCGGGAAGTCGCGCAGGAGCGTGTTGTAGACACGGGCCTCATCCTGGGCGGGGATGCCCTCGGTGATGCACACCACGAAGCGCACGCCGGCGGCAGCGGCCTCGAGGATCGCGGCCGATGCGGCCTTCGGCGGCACGGCGATGAATGACGCGTCGGCGCCGGTTGCGCTCACTGCTTCGGCCACGCTGTCGAACACCGGGATGCCCTCCACGTCCTGGCCGCCCTTGCCGGGCGTGACGCCGCCGACGACCTGGGTGCCGTACGCCCTGTTGCGTAGGCCGTGGTACTTGCCCTGTCCACCGGTGAGGCCCTGAACGATGACCTTGGTGTTCTGATCGACGAAGATCGCCATGACTACTTCCCCGTTCCGTTCGCGATTGCGACTGCCGCGTGGGCGGCTTCCAGCATGGTGGGTTTGCTCTGCAGAACGCTCTCCGGGATTCCGGCGCTGGCCAGGATCTGGCGGCCCTCCTCGGCGTTGGTGCCGTCGAGCCGGATCACGATCGGCGCCTTGAGCTGGACGCGGTTGAGCGCCTCGACGATGCCCTTGGCCACTTCCTCGCCGCGGGTGATACCGCCGAAGATGTTGACGAAGATGCTCTTCACGTTCTGGTCACGCCCGCAGGCAGGTTGGCGCAGCCGACCAGCGCCAGGGTCAACGCGGCCAGCAACAGCTTGAACGGGCGGCACCAGCGTGCGGCGCCAAGCCCGAG
>JAYTSB010000306.1:0-2826 GCA_043745825.1 Actinomycetota bacterium
CAGTTCTCAACCTGCGCAATCCAAATCTCCCGCCTCGAACGTGGACTACTACGCGACACACGACGCCTCGAAAGAATCCGCGACTGGCTCCAACAAACCGCTTGACAAAAATAGGAGCTTCAGAGTTTCCTCGCGGCGTCCGATTGACCTGAACAACGGGGGACGAACCCGGCCCGGCTGTGGACGGTCTTCGGTGGGCCGAAGTTGCACGATCTTCGAGGCCGGCGCTGTCGTGGGCGCCGACTGTCCACTGACGCCGACTGTGTGCGAGGTGGTGGAGCTGGTCGACAATCCAGCGGGAACGATCGGCACCTGCGAGTGCTTCCCTGAACAGTCGACCAGTACCGAACGTTGCTCTCCCCGCAACGGCGGCCGACACAACAACGACACTCGCAGGGGAACGCCGTCACACCCACCATCTATCGTGGGACGCATGATCGGCGGTTGGGCCAGGTGACCATGCAGTACGACGAGCTGGACCAGTTGCGCGCCAACCATCCGGCCTGGATGCTGCTGCGGGCACAGAACGTACCGCTGGTGCTCGGATTCTTGGGGCGCGTGTTCGTGGATGCCAATGCCAGCGACATGGCGGCGGCCGCGCTGGTCGACGAGCTGGACAACGAGCTCTTCGCGCTCAACCAGCGCCTGGGTGAAGGCACCTATCCCCGCTCGGCCCAGGCGTACCTGGATGACTGGGCGGCACCCGAGCGAGGGTGGTTGCGCAAGTTCTACCCGCCATCGTCAGACGAAGCCCGCTACGACCTCTCGCCGGCGGTGGAGAAAGCCGTGGCCTGGGTGCGCGACCTTCGCGCCCGCGAGTTCGTCGGCACCGAGTCGCGCCTCAACACCGTGTTCGAACTGCTCCGCCAGATGGTGTTCGGCGCAGACGACGATCCCGAGAGTCGTTTGAACGAACTTCGCCGCCGCCGCGGTGAGCTGGACGCCGAGATCGCCCGGGTGGAGCGGGGCGAGATCGCCGTGCTCGATCGGTTCAGCCAGCGCGACCGTTATCAGCAGTTCGCCCGCACGGCGCTCGAGCTGCTGGCTGACTTTCGCGAGGTGGAGGACAACTTCCGTCGCCTGGACCGCTCGCTGCGCGAGCAGATCGCCGGCTGGACCGGCTCGAAGGGCGAGTTGCTCGACGAAGTGTTGGGCAGCCGTAACAGCATCGCCGAGTCCGACCAGGGCCGCAGCTTCCAGGCGTTCTACGACTTCCTGCTTTCACACCACAAGCAGGCCGAGCTGAGCGATCTGCTGGACCGCCTGACCGAGATCGAGCACCTCGCCGATCAGGACCAACGGCTGCACCGCATCCACTTCGACTGGATCGATGCCAGCGAACGCACTCAGGCCACGGTGAGGCTGTTGTCCGAACAGTTGCGCCGGTTCCTGGATGACCAGGTCTGGTTGGAGAACCGACGCGTGTTTGATCTGTTGCGCAGCATCGAGGCTCACGCGCTCGCGCTGCGCACAGTGCCCAATCCTCTCGTTGGGATGACGATCGACGACGTCTCGGTCACGGTCAGCCTGCCACTGGAACGCCCGCTGTACCGGCCTCAGCGGGCAACCCCATTGGACAGCACCACTGTGCACGAAGGCAGCGCCGACTTCGATTCCTCGGCACTGCTGGATCAGCTCCATGTTGACCGCGATGAGCTCGCCCGCACCGTTCGACGCTCGCTGCGTCAGCGCAGCCAGGTCGGCCTCGGTGAACTGGTCGGCGCCGAGCCGTTGCAGCAGGGTCTGGCCGAGCTGATCGGTTACCTGGCCCTGGATGACCCGGCGTTCGCGATCGTGTTCGACGAACACCGCCGGGACCGCATTCACTGGGAGTCCGACGAGCACGAACGGGTGGCCGAGCTGCCCCAGGTCACCTTCAGCCGAGACCGCTCGGGGGCGTCATGACCGAGACATCGATGGGCGTATCGACCGAGCTCGGCCGACGTTCGGAGACCGGTTCGGGGCCCGCCGCAACTGCGGTGACCGAGCTCGGTGTGGTGGTGACCCATCTCCTCAAGGGTGTGCTGTATCGCGATGCCAACGACACGGTATGGGACCAATTGATCGCCCTGCGCACCGAGGCCAGTGATTACGTCACCGTGATCGGGTTGAGCCTGGAGATCGACGAAGCCGAGGGCTACGCCTACCTGCGCAGCAGCGAGACCAACGACGGCGAACCGGGCCTGCCCCGCCTGATCGCCCGTCGCACCCTGTCGTTCCATCTGAGCGTGCTGATTGCGCTGCTGCGCAAGAAGCTGGCCGAGTTCGATGCCAACAGCGCCGACACTCGCTTGGTGATCTCCAGGGATCAACTTGTGGAGATGATGCGGCTGTTCATGCCGGACTCCAGCAACGACGCGCGATTGGTAGATCAGATCGAGGCCGACATCAACAAGGCGGTCGATCTGGGCTTCCTGCGCCGATTGCGCAATGAGCCGAACGTGTTCGAAGTACGGCGCATCATCAAGGCATTCGTCGATGGGCAGTGGTTGGCTGATTTCGACCAGCGCCTGCGCGAATATCGCCGGCAACTCGCCGGAGCCGAGGGCGACACCTGATGGACGCGCTGTTCAGCCCACTGGATCTGGAACCTCTGCAATCCGATCACCTGCCGGGCTGCCGCCTGGAGCGGCTCGAGGTCTACAACTGGGGCACGTTCGACCAGCGCGTGTGGAACTTCGATGTCAGCGGGCGCAACGCCTTGCTCACCGGCGACATCGGCTCGGGCAAGTCCACGCTCGTCGATGCGATCACCACCCTGCTGCTGCCGGCACAGAAGATCTCCTACAACAAGGCGGCCGGCGCCGAGACGCGCGAGCGAACTCT
>JAYTSB010000307.1:0-2558 GCA_043745825.1 Actinomycetota bacterium
GCCGCGTACGCGCTGGCCCGGCCGTGGTGCTGGTAGAGCTGGCCGGCCACAAGCGCAGCAATGCCGCCCACCAGGGTCTGTGCGCCTCCGAGCAGCCCCTGCGCGCCGGCCATGCGTTCCTTCGGGCTCGCCATGCCGACGGCGACGCCGGAGCTGGACACGGTGATGCCATCGTTGAGCGCGTGGAACATCGCAACGGTGAACATTGCTGCGCCGGTGGGCAGGCGACCGTAGGAGAACATGAATGCGGCGCCCAGGAGCAGGCCGATGGTGCCGACGCGGAACGGGCCGACGCGCTGGGACAGCCGCCCGCCGACGGAACCCAGGAAGATCAGCGGCAACGCAAACAGGGTGATGCCGAGGTTGGCAATCCAGTCGGCGGTGCGCAGATCATCGAGGACGAGCACCCACAACGCGTCGAACGTGCCAACCATCAAGAACACCGCGCAGCCGAAGAGGATGGCCCCGACGTACGTGCGCGAGCGCAGCAGGTCGAAGGCAAAGCGCGCCTCGGGCTGATCGGCCGCAGCAGTCTCGGCCACGTGGGCTCGGGCGATGACCGGGAAGCAGGCCACCGTCGCCACGCAGATCACGAGGAACGGCGCAGCGATGCCGAACGGTGACACGAGCACGGCCGAGATCGCCGGGCCCATCGCAAACCCGCCGACGTCAGCGGCGAGCAGGCGGCCGATGTTGCTGCCGAGGTTGTCCGGGTCGGCGAGGATGATGATGCGGCGAATCGCGGGTACGGCGATGCCGGTGCCGATGCCCATCACCAGCCGCCCGCTCAGGAGGACACCGAACGTGGTGCCGAACGCCATCAACAACAGTCCAACGAGGTTGAACGCCATGCCGACGTTGACGAGCCGTCGAGCGTGACCGCGATCGGCCATCGGCGCAAAGAACACCTGGGCCGCAAACGAGGCGAAGAATCCCACGGCGACCACCATGCCGAGCGAGGCCTCGGAGATGCCGTAGCGGTCTCGGAAGTCGTCGAGCAGCGTGAACATCACCCCGTACCCGGCGGCGAACAGCCCGGTGAGCAGCCCGAAGGTGTAGACGAGCCGGCGGTTGTTCACGACTCCCGAGGCTAGGCGATGAACCCCGGACCGGTCTCGGGAGTTTCGAGCACGTGGTCCTGGGCATGGCGGTCTCGGAGCGTCGTTGCGGGCCGCGCGTCGAGCACGGCTTTGCCCACGACGGCCGTGAGGATGATGGCCCCGCCCACCAGCGTCCACGGCTTCGGCACCTCGTCGAAGCGGAGAAAGATCCAGAACGGTACGAAGGCCATTTCGGTTTGGGCGAGAATCGTCATCGCAACGGCCGGCACCGTGCGCGACGCAACGTTGAACATGATGGTGCCGATGACGATCAGCGCTCCCCCGTGCAGCAGGGCGTAGGCGGTGTCGGTGGCGGGTGGGAGCAACGCGTTGCCCTTGATGAGTGTGACCACCACGCACAGCACGATCATCAGCGAGGCATAGCCGGGAAGGATCGGCGACCAGTCGCGGTTGGGCTCCGAGCGGACGCACACGGTGTAGACGGCGAACCCGAACGAGGAGAGGAGCGCGGCGACGTTGCCCACCATGTTGCCGCCGCCGACGTCGGCCACCACCATGATCGAGAGCCCGCCCAGCGCAAGCAGCAGCGCGCCGATGGTCACCCGACTGAGCCGCTCACCGAGGAACACTCGCGAGAGCACCACGGCGAACAGGGGCGTGACCGAGGCGAGGAACGCCGCGTTCGCTGCGGTGGTGTTCTTGATCGCGTAGACGAACGCAAGCGAGGCGAGCAGCAGACCGAGCACGCCGACGAACATGATCCGGCCCTGATTGAATGCGCGTGGCGTCATCCAGCCCCCGCCACGGACGCGGCTGACGACCTCCATCACCACGATGACGCCCACCGATCGCCAGATCAGGTACTGCCATGCGTCGGCGTGGCCTGCCAGCCGGGCGGCGAGCGCACCGAGGCTCCACACGATGCCCGATCCCAGCCCGAGTGCCGATGCCATCAGCGGCACGCGATGCGTCGTCGGCGTGATCGTGGTCATCGATTTCGATTGTGACACAGGCGCACCAGGAATTGGGGGGTGTTGCGGCCAGGTCCATCGATCTTGCCGATCGGGTCGTTCACCCCTTGACATATTCCCATATCGACATATTATGGCGTTCGTGTCCCGAGCTGCCACGACGGCTGATGCCTTCAATGCGATCGCCGAGTCAAACCGGCGCGACATCCTCACCGTTCTCGTCGATGGCGAGGTTGCCGTCGGCGATCTCGTCCACCGCCTGCGCCTCACCCAACCCCAGGTGTCCAAGCATCTCGGCGTGTTGCGCAGCGTGGATCTCGTCCGCTGCCGCACCGTGGGTCGGCGCCGGTTGTATAGCGTCAACCCGCCTGCGCTGCGACCGGTGTACGACTGGGTGAGTGCGTTTGCGGCCGAGTGGAACGACCGCCTCGATCGTCTCGACATGGTGCTCGCGGACATGCCCGACCACGCCGCCGAACCACCTCATCAGGAGAATGCGTCATGAACCGCACCGGATCTGCCATCG
>JAYTSB010000308.1:0-3965 GCA_043745825.1 Actinomycetota bacterium
CCGGCGACGAGCGGGGCCAGCAGCACGACTCGGGTGAGCTTGACGATCACCGCGGTTTGCACCGCAGCGACACCTCCTGGAGTTGCCGCTGCCACGACCTGACCGATGTCATGAACGCTCGCCCCGATCCAGTTGCCGTAGCGCGTCCCGTGCAGGCCGATCAGGTTGCCGATCAGCGGCAGCACCACGATCGACAGGCTCCCGCAGAGCGTGACGAGAGCGATCGAGAACGCGACCTCTTCCTCGTCGGCATCGGCGAGGCCCTCCACAGCGGCGATGGCCGACGCACCGCAGATCGAGTAGCCCGTGGCGACCAACAGCGACATGCCGTCGGACAGCCCGAGCCGGCGCCCGATCCAGCGGGTCCCGAAGAACGTCGCAGCAACGGTTGCCGCGACCACGCCCAACCCGGGCACGCCGAGCGAGCGCAACTGACCGAGAGACAGCTGGAAACCGAGCAGCACCACCCCGATGCGCAGCAGGCGCTTGGCCGCGAACTGCACACCAGGACGGATGCGATCGGAGATGCCCACCGAGTTGGCGACGACGGCGCCGAGGGCCACGCCCACCACCAACGGTGACACCGCATCCGCCAAGGCGTGGACAACCATCGCCACTGCAACTGCGACCACCGCCAGCACAAGGCCCGGCAAGCGCAGCGCAACCGGAGACGACCGGTGCAGCGGGATGGCCATCTGATCATCGTGCGCTCCTCGCGCTCGGCCGAATAGTCTGCGCAGCCGGTGAAGGATCTAACATTTGATTATGACCCTGGTTCCCGGTGTGGACGACCTCCAGTCCCTCGCCTTGTTGATCAGCGTCGTCGAGTTGGGCAGCCTCTCCCAGGCCGGCGCTCGGCACGGCGTGAGCCAACCGGCGGCATCGACTCGGCTCGCCCGGTTGGAACGCCGCCTCGGCCTGCGCCTCGTCGACCGCACCACCACGGGGTGCACGCCCACCCCGGCCGGCGCCGCTGTCGTCGAGTGGTCGCGAGAGATTCTCGGCCACGCCGAACGAATGGGCCGCGCGGTGCAGGCGCTCAAGGAGTCCAGCGCCGCCGTCTCCCTCGCAGCCAGCCTCACCATCGCCGAGCAGCTGCTACCCGGTTGGTTGGCCGTACTGCACGCCCAGCGCCCGGAGATGAAGATCCGGGTCACCGTGGCGAACTCGCGTGCGGTGGTGGACCTCGTTCGCGATGGCGTGGCCGGCCTCGGGTTCGTGGAGACCACCGAGGACATCCATGGCCTGCGCACGCGCGAGATCCTGCGTGACCGTCTCGTGGTGGTGGTGCCGCCACAGCATCCTTGGCGGCGACGCCGCTCACCGCTTCGCCCCCATCAGCTCGCCGAGACACCACTCGTGCTGCGCGAGCAGGGTTCTGGCACACGGGTCACGTTGGAGCGGGCGGTCGCGCGCAGCGGCCTCGTCCTCACCGAGCCGGTTCTGGAGCTGGCTTCCACCGCCGCTGTGCGCAACGCAGTTGCAGCCGGCGTTGGTCCCACGGTGATGAGCGAGCTCGCCGTCGTGGACGACATCGCATCGGGGAGGATGGTCATCGTCCCCACCGTCGGGCTGGACCTCGGCCGTCCGCTCACCGCCGTGTGGAGGGGCGCGCCTCCGGCCGTGCTCAGCTGGCTGGAACGGGCTGCGGCTGCGGCAGGGTGATCGTGACCGAGGTGATGCCGGCGAGGGCATCGATCATCGCCGCAGCCGACGTCTCGAACGGATGGTTCGCTCCAACAACCTGGCTCTCGCCGCGACGGGCCGACACGACCTCGGCCAGGCAACGCGCGTACTGCAGGGCCTCGAACGCGCCGACGAGCTGCGTGTCGACCGGCGTCCGAGATGCGTAGGACTCCACGAACCGCCGGGCCAGGCCATCGGTCATCCGGGTGATGAGCGGCCTGGCAAAACCCGGTGCATCGAGCGGCGCACAGCGCAGCAGGCCCGCGGTCATACCGAGCTCCATCTCACGCGGCATGATGCGCGCGTTCGTCCAGTCGAGCACGGTGATCTCGCCACCCGCTTCGATCATCAGGTTGAACGGATGCAGATCACCATGGCACACCACTCGCGTGGCAGCGGCGAGCGCCGGCTCGCGTAGTCGCTCGTCCAACCAGTCCGACACCTCCGCGAAGCCGCGCACACCGCAGCGCGCGGCTGCCGCGATGTCGTTCAACTGCCCGGTTGCGCTGCGCACGCCGTTGGCCACGCCTGCGGCCTCGACCGCGCGGTCGAGCGGGGCTGGATCCATCCGGTGCAACTCCAGCGCTGTGTTGGCAAGTTGCACGGGGAGGCGGCGCAGGATGCCGGGCACACGTAACAGCGATGGGCCCAACGCCAGTCCACCGAGCAGCGGTGCGCCGTCGACCATGGGCATGATCATGAAGGGCCCGCCGAGCGCGTCATCCACGCCGGCGAGCAGGACGCGCGGCGTGCGGAACCCCTGCTCGGCCAGCGTCTGCTGGACGAGAGATTCGCGGATACCGGCGGCGCGTTCCGGCATGATCCGCACGACCAGTGGCCCGGCGAACGGTTCAGGCACGCCCTCCAGCTCGAAGCGATGGATGCTGGCCCAGAACCCGCCCGACAGGGGCGAAGGGACTGCGGCGAAACGCACCGGGGCTCCGAGGTGCGCAGCCAGCACCGCAGCAAGCGCGTCGTGGATCACGTCCCGACTGTAACCCCGCTCTCTGCGGCCCGTGGTGGGTGCTTGGCAAGGGTGCGGTCGGTGTGCGAACGTCGAGGCCATGACCGTTGCCGACAACCCTTCCGCTGTGATTGCACTCGCCGACGCGTTCGTCGCCCACCGGCAGAGCACCGAGCACGACTGGGCGCTGTGGAACGGGTCGATGACCCATCTCGAGCGGTGGGACGATCTCACCGAGGCAGGACTGGCCGAGCGCTCTCGACGCCTGGAAGAGTTCGCCTCGCAGGCCGAGGCGATGCAACCGTCCACACCCGTCGAGCAGCTCCTAGTCGAGACCATCGTCTACTCGGCACGCGCCAAACGCGATGAGCTCGTGTGGCGCGACGACCTGAACTGGGTCAACCAGGCCACCGGCGTCTTCCCGTCCATCTTCACGTTCCTGCCCCGCTTCCCGCTCGCCACTGCCGAGGACGGAACCCGGTACCTCGCCAAGCTCCACAACCTTGCCGTGTTTCTCGATCAGTGGTGCGCGCGGCTGCAGCGAGCCGCGACCGACGGACGAGCGCCGATCGAACACCTCGTCCGCCAGGTCATCACCGCTCTCGACGCCCACCTCGCCTCGCCCCTGTCGAGCGGCGCGCTCGGTCGCCAGGCCGCACCACGCGAGCTCGACGGAGCGGCGGCCGAGACGTGGCGGCGCGCAGTCGACGATGTGCTCGACACCGTGGTGGCTCCGGCGCTGGGCCGAGTGGCTGCGACCCTACGCGACGTCGTGCTGCCGGCCGCGCGGCCCGACGACGAGCCCGGGCTTGCCCACCTCCCCGGCGGCGCCGCGCACTACGAGCGTCTCGTGTGGGCGCACACCACGCTCGACATTTCAGCAGCAGAGGTGCACGAGATCGGTCTGCGCCAGATCGCACAACTCGAAGACGAGTACCGCGCCCTCGCCGGACCACTGCTCGGCACCAACGACATCGATGACATCTACGGGCGTCTCCGCGACGACCCGGCGTTGCGATATCGCGACGCCGAATCTCTCGTGGCCGACGCCACGATTGCATTGAGCAAGGCAGCCGCAGCGATGGGCGATTGGTTCGGGCGGCTCCCGGATGCACCGTGCGTGGCTGAATCGATCGAGCAGGGTGCGCTTGCGTTCTACTCGCCGCCCGCCCGCAACGGGTCCAAGCCCGGCACGTTCTTCTTCAACACCGCCGACCCGACGATGTGGGCCACGTACCAGCTCGAGGCGGTGACATACCACGAATCCATCCCCGGCCACCACCTGCAGTTCAGCATCGCCCAGGAGATCCCCGAC
>JAYTSB010000309.1:0-1803 GCA_043745825.1 Actinomycetota bacterium
GACGCCCCACTCATGATCGTCGGTGAGGGCACCAACGAAATCCAGAAGACGGTCATCACCCGCCAGCTGATCCACCGCGGTCGACTCTAAAACCGTTCAGGCCCACCACATCCGCAACCGGTCCCACGCCTAGAAGGCTCCGCATGGGTTTCTCACACCGCTCGACCGCTCCGCCCACGACCGGGCAGGTCGCTCATGCGCTGCCGCACGCCACCGACTCGCTCGTCCAGGACGCGGCCTACCTCGGGTTGGCGTACGAGCGATTACGCGGGGCTTTCCTCGCGCTCTCGGGGGTCTCGCTGCTGCGCACCCTCGCGCTCGCGGAGCAGGCCGACCTGGCCGGCGTGATCGCTATTGCGCGGCTGGCCCTGGACGAGGCGCGTGAGCACGTCGTCCACGTCCGAGACTCGGCGTCGCCTGCCACGCGGATCCGCGGGCGGAGAGCAGCTGTGGCGATCGAGGCTCTTGCTGCAGAGGCGGCGCGAGCGGCCAAAGACGGATTTTCCGAGATCGACGTACGCGTGCTGCGTGCGGTGCGCGGCGCTCTGGCCGCGACCTCCCTGCCCGAGGCCGGCATCTTCCACCTGTCGTCGGTGAGCTGCGCCGGCTACGACGACTCTGCGGTGGGTCACGATCATGGTGACTCCGCTGGTCACCGCCACGATCATGGGCACGACCACCGCCATTCCGACCGGACCTCGATCAGCAAGGCGCACACCCACAACCTCACCCGCAGCCACCAAGACAAGCGAGGACCACATGAGTGACGGCTACTCGATCTGGGTTCTGGAGTACAGCCACGTCCTGCAGTATCCGGAGAGCGGCATCATCTACGGCGAGCACAACAAGGGCACGCGCAAGATGCCGTACGGCTACGTGTTCCTGCAGGGCAACGGCCACAACATCATGGTGGACGTCGGCTTCAACGACGCCGACTACGGCGGCGAGCTCGGGCGCAGGTTCGGGGTGTCGGCGTGGCAGTCGCCGGCCGTGGTGCTGGGGGAGATCGGCGTCCGACCCGAGGACATCGACATCGTCATCGTGACCCACGCACACTTCGACCACTTCGGAAACGTGGCCGCATTTCCCAATGCGACCTTCTTCCTGCAGGAACGTGAGCTGACCAAGTGGGTGTGGGCCATGAGCCTGCCGCCGGCGCAGCAGTACTTCACCATCGGCATCGACCCGGATGACGTGATGCGCGGTGTTGAGCTGGCGAAGAACGGTCGGCTACGGACCATCGACGGCGATAAGTCAGATCTGTTGCCGGGCATCAACATCTGGAGTGCCCACGACACGCATACGTTCGGCTGCATGTTCGTCGACGTACAGGCAGGGCCCGACGAGTCCAGTCGGTTCGTCCTTGCCGGCGACAACGTCTATTCCTACGAGAACATCACTGGCGTCGGTGACGACATCCAGATCAGGCCGGTTGGCCTGTCGATCGACACCTCCAAGGGCATCTTCACGATCGCGCAGATGCTGGACATCGTGGGGGGGGAAGTGCACAACATCATTCCTGTCCACGAGAACCGGCTTCCGGACGTGTTCCCGTCCCGCGAAACGGAGCACGGGCTGCACGTGACCGAGGTCTACCTCGCCGACGGCGAAGTCTCTCGCGTCACATGACACGACGATCCGGAGCCGCCCACGAGCCGGCGGACGGCAAGCTCCGCCACGGCTGTTCGCGCGCGCCCTCATGGAGGCAGCTCGCCTCGGGGCTGGCACCAGGGGGGGTCGCATGGACGGCTTGATGCTCGACGTTCCGCTGCTGCTGACGGATCTGCTCTGGCGCACGGAGCG
>JAYTSB010000310.1:0-10745 GCA_043745825.1 Actinomycetota bacterium
GTCGTTGTGTGGGTCGTTGTGTGGGTCGTTGTGGTGCGGTTCGCCGGAGGGAAGGGGGCTGGGGGTGACAGATGCGTCGGTCAAGACCCCGAATCTAGTGCGCCACACCGCCGTCTACGCTGGCCCGATGAGCGAGGCCGACGCCACCGAGCGCGACGCCACCGTGCGCGACCGCACTGCGCGGCAACCCACCTCGCGCGTGCGCCGGCCACGATTGCCGTCGTGGTGGAGCCGGCTGCGGTCCGAGGACGCATTCCAATCGTTGCGCGGGCACCTGGCTGCGCTGGGCCGGGCGATGCTGCTCGCCGCCCCGGCGGGCGTGGGGGTGTTCTTTGCGCTCGGCGCCCTGCGATTCGCCGTCGACGACCGCACGCTTTGGGACAGCGTTGCCCACTCCATCGTGCAGTTCTGGTACGTGCTGCTGGTGTTCGTTGTCGCCGCCATTCCACCGGCGCTCGTGCTCGTACGACGCGGCCGGCACGAGGCCGCTGCGTTCATCACCCAACTCGGCTACGGCACGTTCCTGCTCGCCATCTACGTCGTCATCCCTGCCGTTGCGGCAGTCGTGGCCTTCGTGCTCGGGCACGTGTTGATCGTGCTGCTCGTGCTCGCCGTGCTGTTGGTGATCCTGCTGCACACAGGTGGGTTCTGACTGGGGCAGAAGTCACCGTGAGCGGTCCGAGTCGCGCTGAGGATTCACACCTCCGAGGTGCGACGATGGAGTCATGCGTCGCCTGCTGTTCGCCGTGATCACCCTGTTCGCGCTGCTCGCGCCGGGCCGTGCGTTCGCCACCACGCCACCCGGTGCGGGCGACGCCGGCGACACGACTGCAGTCACCACCACCAGCATCGACAACAGCTTTCTCGACACCAAGCGGGAGCTGTCGCAGTGCCTCAACAACTCCATCGACCTGCCCGACTGCGGTATCGAGCCGAAGGTGGCGGGCGCCCGTGGCGGCGCGCTCCAGGCCGTCACGTTCGGCATCCTCGCCATCGGCATCGCCCTCATCTGCTGGCGGGTTGTGCGCTCGGTCAAGGCTCGCGACGCTGCGGTTGGTTCTCGCGCCGTCTAGCGCAGCAGGTCCCCGCACAGGGTCACGGTCGCGCTGACGAGTGCGTGAGGCGCCTCCCACGGCACGAAGTGGCCGCAGTCGCGCAGCAGGAACGGCCCGACATGACGGGCAAACACCTCGGCCGCCATCCGGTCGAACGCCGGGTAGATGACGTGGTCGCTGGTTCCGTGCAACACCAGCGTCGGGGTTGTCTTGTTGCGGCCGATCATCGACGGACCGGCGGTGCGGAGTGGATCGAAGGCGCTCTCGTACGCTCCGAAGCTGGCCCGCAACGACCCGGCGTCACCGAACGGCTCAGTGTGGAAGTCCACCACGCCCTCGCCCGCGAACGCCCCTGGGTGGGCCCAGAAGCGGCTCGTGTAGAAGGTGGCGATGTAGCGGCGGCGCTGCTCGGCCGTGGCGAGCTCGGCGGCGAGACCATCGGGGTCGGTGCCCTGGCGGAGGAAGTAGTCGGCGGATTCGCGGGGTGCCCGCGTGCCGGTGATGCCGGCCATGCGGTCCTTCAGGTACGGCAGGGGCGAGTTGAACAGCACCATCCGGTCCACCCACTCGGGATGACGCAGGGCCAGGTCTTGGATGACGGGACCGCCGAGATCGCCACCGAGGAGCACCACGGAGTCGTGGCCGATCTCGTCGTGCACCAGTGCGTAGAGATCCATCGAGTGCGACGTCACGTCGTGGAAGCCGTCTGGCGAGGGCGCACTGTCGCCGAAACCGCGCAGGTCCGGAACGATCACCTCGAACCCGGCATCGGCCAGCGGCTGGATCACCTTCCAGAACACGCGCTTGGACTCGGGCCAGCCGTGCACGCACACGAGCGGTACGCCACCTGGGTTGACCCGCAGGTACGCCTGGCGGAACCCACGGCCGCTGGAAAATTGCAGCGCGAACCGGTGCGGATCGATGTCAGCCGACGTGGTGGTGGGCGACGTGGAACTCGGCGACGTCGTACCGGGCTGCTCGGTGCTCATGGAGCGACGGTACCGGGTACCGTCGTGCGCCGTGACACCTGACGAGTTCCGCACCAACGGCTACGCGCTCATCGACTGGATCGCCGAGTACATCGAAGGCATCGAGCGGTTCCCGGTCTCCAACCCGGCCATCAACCCCGGCGATGTACGCACGATGTTGCCCGCCCATCCGCCGGCCGCCCCCGAGCCCTTCGCCGATGTGATCGCCGATCTCGATCGGGTGGTCGTGCCCGGCCTGACCCACTGGCAGCACCCCAGCTTTTTCGCCTATTTCCCCGGCAACTCCTCGTACTCGTCCATCCTCGGCGAGCTCGCCTCCGCAGGTCTGGGCGTGCAGGGCATGAGCTGGGTCACCAGCCCGGCGTGCACCGAGGTGGAGACGCTGATGCTCGACTGGATGCAGGAGTTGCTGGGCCTGCCCGAGCACTTCCGCAGCGATTCGGCGACTGGTGGCGGCGTGATCCACGGCTCCGCATCGGAGGCTACGCTCGCGGCCATCCTCTCGGCGCGCTGGCGGGTGACCAGCGGCGATGTGAACGTCGACGGCGACACCACGCGCCTGGTGGCCTACACCACGTCGCAGGCGCACAGCAGCATCGAAAAGGGACTGCGGATCGCCGGCATCGGGCGCGATCACATGCGCGTGATATCCCATGACGAGGCATTCGCGATGCGCCCCGATGAGCTGGCCAGGGAGGTGGCTGCGGATCGCGCCGCCGGCCTCGTTCCGTTCTTCGTGTGCGCGTCGCGCGGCACCACGAGTTCCACGGCGTTCGACCCCACCCCGGAGATCGCCGAGGTGTGCCGTGCCGAGAACCTGTGGTTGCACGTCGACGCAGCGATGAGCGGCATCGCGGCGCTGGTGCCCGAGCTGCGATGGGTAAACGACGGCCTCGAGCACGCCGACAGCTACTGCACCAACCCGCACAAGTGGATGGGCGTCAACTTCGACTGCGATCTGTTCTGGACCGCGGATCGCGCCGCGCTGCTGGGCGCGTTGAGCATCCTGCCGGAGTACCTACGCAGCAAGGCACTGGAGAGCGGCGCTGCCATCGACTACCGCGATTGGCAGATCCCCCTCGGCCGTCGCTTCCGAGCTCTGAAGCTGTGGTTCACACTGCGCTGCGACGGCGTCGAGTCGGTGCAGGCGATGATCCGCGAGCACGTGCGCCTCACTGGCCTGCTCGCCGAACTGGTGGCGGCCGACCCTCGCTTCCGGATCGACGCACCGCAACCGCTCAACCTGCTCTGCTGTTCGCTGGTGGCCGGCAACGCAGCAACGGACGCGTTGATCGAGGCCGCCAACAACACGGGGCAGGCGCTGTTCACGCGCACCGTGCTGACCGCGCCGGGCGATGCCGAGGGCCGGGTCAGTCTGCGCGTGTCCATCGGGGCACGGCTGACCACGGAACGTCACGTGCTCGCGAGTTGGCGTCTGCTGCAATCGCTTGTCGACCTGGCCGACGAACCGGCTGTGTCGGCCACCGCTACGCGCTGAACCGGTCGGTCGCCGCGAGCAGTGCGGCGAGGATGCCGGGCTCGTCGAACGCGTGCCCCGCACCGGGCACCATCACGAACTCGGCCTCCGGCCAGGCCTGGTGCAGGTCCCAGGCAGTCACCGGCGGTGTGCACACGTCGTAGCGGCCCTGCACGATGATCGCCGGGATGTGGCGGAGTCGGTCGGCGTCGCGGATCAGCTGGCCGTCCTCGAACCAGCCCTGGTTGACGAAGTAATGGTTCTCGATGCGCGCGAACGCGAGCGCGTACGTCGGCTCCGCGAACGTGGCCACCAGCTCGGGCCGGGGCAGCAGCGTGATACCGGAGGCCTCCCACGTCGACCACGCCACGGCCGCAGGGCCGTGCACGGCGGGATCGGGATCGTTGAGCAGGCGGTGGTATGCCTGGATGAGCGCGCCCCGCTCGCCCTCCGGCACGGGCGCGAGAAAGCCTTCCCACGTGTCCGGGAACAACGCCGCGGCGCCCCCTTCGTAGAACCAGTCGAGCTCGGTCTTGCGCAGCGTGAAGATGCCACGCAGGATCAGCTCGGTGACCCGCTCAGGGTGGGTCTCGGCGTAGGCCAGGGCCAGCGTGCTGCCCCACGAGCCGCCGAACACGAGCCAGCGGTCCACGCCGAGGTGCTCGCGCAGGCGCTCCAGATCGTCCACGAGGTGCCACGTCGTGTTCGTGCTCAGATTGGCACCGGCCTCACTGGCGTGCGGGCGGCTCTTCCCCGCGCCGCGCTGGTCGAGCAGGATGATGCGGTACCGCGCCGGATCGAACAGCCGGCGGTGGGTTGGCGTGGTGGCCCCACCCGGACCGCCGTGCAGAAACACCACCGGCTTGCCCGCCGGGTTGCCGGACGTCTCCCAGTACACGAGCTGGCCGCCGTCACCGACATCGAGCAGGCCGGAGTCATACGGTTCGATCGGGGGGTGCAGCGCGGCGGCGTGTGCGTTGGTCATGGTCACCGAGGCTAGGGCCGCGAACCAGACGGATCGGCGCGTTGGCGACCCGGCGTTGGCGCGCTTGAATCGGCGAGGTCAGAAACGACCCAGGAGGACATCATGTGGCGACTCGCCCGTGTCCTCGTCGCAGCCACGAGTGTGTTGGCTGCCCTCGTCATCCCTCCGCCACGAGTCGCGGTGCAGGCATCGCCCGGCACCGCTGGCACCGACTCTGCGTTTGTGCAGCGGATGCTGTTCGACACGAGCTTGCGATCGTTCTCGCGCACTGCGGTCCAGCACACCGGGCCGGACGGCCGCAGCGGTGATACGTGGTTCGACTGGAGCACGGACTTCTGCTCGGCACCCCTCGTGGGCAACACCGGGCGCACGTTCGACTTCACCGAGCCCTGCCGCCGCCACGACTTCGCCTACCGCAACACCAAGCTGCTCGACGACCGCTACGCCGTCGGGGCATGGAACCACATGGCGCGCAAGCGGATCGATCAGCAGTTCCTGGCCGACATGCTCGCTCACTGCCGCTCGCGATCGATAGTCGACCGCCCTCCGTGCATGGGTTGGGCGTACACGTTCTACGGGGCGGTGCGCGTCGCCGGCGGGCCGTAGACGATGTTGAGCAGCTCGTAGAGCATGAACGCGGTGGCACCCCAGACCGTCTCGTCCTCAAGCTCGAAGAAGTGCATGCGCCGATCGAGCGGTGGCGTGCCCCACCACTCTTCGCGGTACGTGGTGGGGTGCACCAGCTCGGCGAGCGGCACCCACAGGATGCGAGCCACCTCCCGGTCGTGCGGGGTCAGCTCCGGATGCTGCGCCACCGTGGCCACCACGGGGACGATGTAGCTGCGGCTGACCACGGTGGAAAGATGGCTCAGGTGACCCCGCACGGTCACGAGCGCCGAGGACAGGCCGACTTCTTCGTGCGCCTCACGCAGGGCCGCCTCCACCGGGGTCTCACCGGGATCGATGCGGCCGCCCGGGAAGCTGATCTCGCCGCGATGGTTGCGCAGCTCCTGAGAGCGCTTGGTCAGCAGAACTTCCGCACCCCGGGGACCGTCCAACAGCGTGATGAGCACCGCGGAGGGGCGGGCGTCCGGGAACGTGGGCGTCAGCGGGAGTTGATCGAGCGCCGCTGCCGCCACCGCCGTGCCAATCTCGGCTGCCGAGAGCCCCTGTTGCGCAACCCACTGCGCCTCCGGCACGGCCCGCCACGCCGCCGGTCGAGGGATGTGTTGCTCGCCGCTCATCTCCGGCTCAGGCTACGGGGTCGTGCCGGAGGCACGTGCAACGCAGCTTCGTGGCCGGCGCGGCCCGTTCGCCCGCGACAGCACCAATCAACCGGTGTGAGCCGATCCACGCTGTCGCCACGCATGTGGGGCGCCGGGCCAGCGGGGTTGGGCTGCGTCGGTCGGGCTGCGTCGGTCGGGCTGCGTCGGTCGGGCTGTGGGTGTCAGCTGTTCGGGATCTGCGCCACCCAGCCAGAGTCGGAGAGCTGCTGCAGGACGTCGGCGAGGCCGGCGGTCTTGAGGTTGGCGAGCACTTTGCCCGGCGTCTCTTCGCCGCGCTCGAACTCCTGCCAGGCGGCGATGAGCTTGGTGAGATCGGGCGCAGGACGTTCGAACGGCATCCCGTCAGGCTAGGTCGGCGTGCAGCGCGACGGCTACGGCTTCTTGCGCTTGGCGGCTTGGGCCCGGTAGATGTTGACGCCCTTGCCGGCCAAGCGGCCGGCGGTGCGGCCCACCGTGTCGGCCATCGTTCCGTCCGGTGGCCGGGGCGCCGGCTTGGGCGCCGGGCGCGAGCCGCTCGTCGACGCGCCCGCCGGCTGCGCGGCCGCCAGCCGGGCAGCCTCCTTGCGATTGGTACGCACGCTCTCGGAGAAGTCGCTCTGCCACCAGATGAAGGCAAGCACGAACGCGAGCACCGCCATGATCAGACGAGTGCTGGCGTCCACGGTGACCACCGGCTGCACCGTCATCACGATCACGACGCAGATCACCACGGCATCGAGGATCTGGTGCATCCGCCGCCCGAAGATGCGAAACGCCGACAGGGGCCCCTTGGCACACGCCGTGTTGATCATCACGAGCCCGCCGCACAAGGTGGGCACCAGCGGGGTTGGACTCTGCAACCCCTGCGCCACGAACACCGCCCCCATCATGTACTCCACCCCCTGGTGCATCCAAAATGCCCGCTTCCCCGGTGTGGCCATCAACCCAAGCTACCCGGAGGAAAACGGCGAAGAGCCCCGAGCAAGCTCGGGGCTCTTCTTTCAATCCCCCTACGTAGCAAGGATGACTGGGGAGTCATCGGCGAGTGAGTAGGCCCTTGCTCTTCCGCCAACAAGCGAGGATGACTACGGAGTCATCGGCGAGCGAGTAGGCCGGAGCGCTTGCGGAGTGCCGTGCGAGCCGATGAGCTCCGCAGGCATCCGAGCGGACCACTCACATCATGCCCATGCCACCCATGCCACCCATACCGCCCATGCCGCCGCCACCTGGCATGGCGGCGGCCTTCTTCTCGGGCTTGTCGGCAACGAGGCACTCGGTGGTGAGCACCAGCGCAGCGATGGATGCCGCGTTCTGCAAGGCGGCGCGGGTCACCTTGGCGGGGTCGATGATGCCGGCCTTGACCAGATCCTCGAACTCGCCGGTGGCTGCGTTGAGCCCCATGTTGCCCTCGGAGTTCTCGACGTGCTGCACGACGACGGCACCCTGGAGGCCGGCGTTGTCGGCGATCGTGCTCAGCGGCGCGATGAGCGCCTCCCACACGATCTTGGCACCGGTGGCCTCGTCGCCCTCGAGCGCCGCGACGACATCGGCGACGGCCTTGCGGCTGCGCACGAGTGCGGTACCGCCACCGGCGACGACGCCCTCTTCGATGGCTGCACGAGTGGCCGACACGGCATCTTCGATGCGGTGCTTCTTCTCCTTCAGCTCCACCTCGGTGGCGGCGCCGACCTTGATGACCGCAACACCGCCGGCCAGCTTGGCCAGACGCTCCTGCAGCTTCTCACGGTCCCAGTCGCTGTCGGTGTTCTCGATCTCGGCCTTGATCTGGTTGACGCGGCCGGTCACATCGTCGTGCTCGCCGGCACCGTCGACGATGGTGGTCTCGTCCTTGGTGATGATCACGCGCTTGGCACGGCCGAACAGATCCAGCGTGACGGTGTCGAGCTTGAGCCCGACCTCTTCGCTGATGACCTGGCCACCGGTGAGCACGGCCATGTCCTGCAGCATCGCCTTGCGGCGGTCACCGAAGCCCGGCGCCTTGACAGCGGCGGAGTTGAACGTGCCACGGATCTTGTTCACCACGAGTGTTGCGAGGGCTTCTCCCTCGATGTCCTCGGCGATGATCAGCAGGGGACGACCGCTCTTCATCACCAGCTCGAGCGCGGGCAGCATGGCCTGAACCGAGCTGATCTTGCCGTTGTTGATGAGGATGTACGGATCGTCGAGCACCGCTTCTTGGCGCTCGGCGTCGGTCACGAAGTACGGCGAGAGGTAGCCCTTGTCGAACTGCATGCCCTCGGTGAACTCCAGCTCGGTGCCGAAGGTGTTGCTCTCTTCGACCGTGACCACGCCGTCCTTGCCGACCTTGTCGATCGCATTGGCGATGACCTCGCCGATGGAGGAGTCAGCGGCCGAGATGGTGGCGACAGCGGCGATGTCGCCCTTGTCGTCCACGTCTTTGGCCTGGGCGCGGATCGACTCGACCGCCGCAGCGACGGCCTTCTCGATGCCACGCTTGATTCCCATCGGGTTGGCGCCGGCTGCGACGTTGCGCATGCCTTGGTGCACCATTGCCTGGGCGAGGACGGTTGCCGTCGTGGTGCCGTCGCCGGCCACGTCGTTGGTCTTGGTGGCGACTTCTTTCACCAGCTGGGCGCCCATGTTCTCGAAGGGATCGTCGAGTTCGATCTCCTTCGCGATGGACACACCGTCGTTGGTGATGGTGGGTGCGCCGAACTTCTTGTCGAGCACGACGTTGCGACCCTTGGGCCCGAGTGTCACTTTGACCGTGTCGGCCAACTTGTTCACACCGGCTTCGAGGGCGCGACGCGCCTCATCGTCGAATTTAAGAACTTTTGCCATGGTGGCCGTTCCTCACTTACTGACGATTGCGAGTACGTCGCGGCTGGTCAGGATCAACAGATCCTCGCCGTCGATCGTGACTTCAGTGCCGCCGTACTTGCTGTACAGCACCGTGTCGCCGACCTTGATATCGAGCGGACTGTGCGAACCCTTGTCATCGCTCCAGCGGCCGGGGCCAACGGCGAGCACGGCGCCCTGCTGGGGCTTTTCCTTGGCGGTGTCGGGGATGACGAGGCCCGAAGCAGTAGTCTGCTCGGCTTCGTTCGGCTTGACCACAATGCGGTCGTCCAGCGGCTTGAGGCTCATGATGAGTAGCTCCATGTGTTGTTGTTGGCAGAGCCGTGTGTGGCGACTGCCGCACGGGCGTTAGCACTCGACGAGTGCGAGTGCTAATGGTAGGGGTTGCCACCCCGGGATGGCAACCGCAAGCCGGCAACAACCGAACTGGCACAGAGAAGCAGCGTCAGTCAGCCCAGTCCGGGGGCAATGACCAGCACCTCGTCGTCGCGTTGCAGGTTCACGGCTGCCGATTTGGCCGGGTTCACCACGACTTGGCCGGAGTTGGCGGTGCGGTAGCCGATGGCGCTGTGTCCCCGGCTGGAGGCCGTCAGGACGATGTCGGCAAAGGTCTTCGCGTGCTGGGCCCCGTACAGCGGCGCCTTGCGCAGCTCGATCGAGCAGCCTTCACGATCGAACAGGTCATCGAAGACCTGGCTGAGCTCGGCACGCTCGCTGAGCTGGGCCAGCATCAGGCTGGTCAGTTCGTCGCTGACCACGAAGTCGTCAACCCCGGTGGCCTCGGCCAGTGCAGCGTTGCGCTGATCGAGCATCTCCGCCACGATCCGCACCGGCCCGATGTCGTCGTGTTGGCGCACCTGGTTGAACGCCAGCAGCGTGAGCAGCGTGCGCGCATCGGCCTCGTCGTCAGTCATCGCGTTGCGATAGCCGAGCACGATGACCTCGTGGAACGAGCGTCGCGCTGCGTGCGCAGCCACGACTTCGGGTCCGCCGCCCATCTCGCTGACCTCCAGCGTGACGTTGCGGGTGTGCACCTGGCTGCGCACGAGCTCGACATCCACCAGTTCGGGGTCGAGCATCAACTCGATCGTGGTCCGCGCGTCGAGGAATTCGTCGAGCTCGGCGATGACGCGTGGGCCGAGGGTGCTCCAGCCGGCGATGACGATGCGTCGCGGGGCATCTGTCTGCTCGGGGTCCTCGCCCTCCCGCACCGTCGCGCCGCCGCTGCTCGCGCCGACGAGGAACAGCGAGTCGTCCTCCACGACGGCAATCAGCTGGTCGCCCGAGCCGATGACCGTGTTCGCCGGCGGGTTGAGCTGCACGCCCTGCGTCGTGAGCACGCCCATCACGGCGCACTTCTCGAATGCGAGCTGGGCCTCGGCGTAGGTCTTGCCCACCAGCTCCGGGAACGGGGCGAAGTACAGCTCGTCACCATCGAAGTCGAGCAGTTCTCGGAAGACGCCGCTCAGGCCGCGCTGGCGGCAGGCCTGCGCGGTGAGCTCGGCCACCACGCTGTCCGAGCTGACCGTCACGAGCTCGTCACCGAGCAGCGACTTCAGCGAGATCGACGTGTCGTTGTCCACGACCTCGGCCACGACGTGGGCCGAGGACCGAGCGGCGCCCTCGGCGGATCGGGCCGAGCGGATCGCGAGCAGGGTCTTCACCGTGGACGTGTCCTGGCCGGCGCCGACGATGACCACCGAGCGGGCACCGGCGAGGTTCACCATCTCCAGGTGCTTCGTGGCCCATGGCTCGCCGCTACGGCAGACGATTCGCGTCGTCTTGGTGTCGGAGATCGCGTCGCGCAGGGTCTCTTCCATCTCCGTCTTGTCCACATCGGCGAGGATCACCACGGCCGACTTCTTGCGGCTCTCGTTGGCGATGACGAGTTCGCTGACGATCGCCGGCACACGCCCGGACCAGCCGAGGATGAGGGTGTGATCACTCTCGATGACCGTGCTGCGACCCTTGCGCAGCTCCTCGATCCGCTGGTCGACCGCATTGGCGATCAAACCAATGAGGCTGCCGACGATGAAGATGCCCGACAGCGTGACGAGCAGCATGATGATGCGGGTCGGCCAGTGCTGTTCCCCCGCAAACGTGCCCGGATCGAGCACACGGGTCATCGACAAG